>DATKFB010000073.1:0-6298 GCA_035544435.1 Polyangia bacterium | reverse complement strand
GCGCAACCGCCACTCGACGCCAAGGCCTCGCTCACGAGCGGCCCGAGATCGGCGAGGCCCACCTGCGTCGGGTTCGACACCGTCAGATCGAGGATCTCCTCGCCGCGGGCGCGCCGCGCGCGTTCGAGCGCGGCGAGGGCGTTTTCGGGTCGATCCCAGGGCAGGCGGCTCGAAAAATCGTGCGGCACGCGTGCAGCGTAGCGCGGCCGCGTTGGGACGGTGCGTCGAGAAGGTCCATCGGGCCTCGCGGTGGCCGCGTCAACCTTCTATGATTCCGCCACCATGAGCCTGGACCTGCGCGATCTCCTGCGGGCGGAGATGCGCGCGCACCCCCGCGTCGCGCAACAGAAGCTGTTCGCCGGCGCCGCCGAGGCGGCTCGGATCGCTGCGGCGTTGCCGCCGCTGGTCCCGTTCGGAGGCGCCGACTACGCGAGCGGCGTTTGGATCGTCGACTGGGATCACCGCCTGCCGTCGCGACAGGCCGTGCTGCGTCTCTACGCGTGTTACTCGAGCGACCGAAGGCGGCAGTTCGACACGGCTTACGAGACGCGCATCGCCGAGATGGCGAAGGAGGATCTCTTCCCCGAGTTCGACGTCTCCGACTTCATGGGGCTGCCCGCTGACGAGACCTACGAGGCGGATCTCGATCTGAGCGGGAGCCCGGCGCGCATGCGGCTCGTGAGCGATTGGCGCCGCGAGATCCAACCCTTGCCCGCGACGAGCGCCATCGAGATCGTGCGCGCCTCGGAGCCGTTCCGCGAGCTGCGCTCGCAGGCCAAGGTGCGCGCGCCCGGGCTCGGCGATCTCGAGCCGGCGGAGTGGTCGCCGCCGTGCGAGAGCGGCCACGTGCGCTGGGGCGTCGACGTCTGGTACCTGCTGACCTTCAACGGCATGGTGGGCGAGGGCCGCGCGTTCCTCGTCGATCTCGAGGAGAAGTGCGTCGTGCGCGAGCGCGACTTCCAGTTCCGCGCCGGGTAGGAGCCGTCAGCGCGTGAGGCGGTGGATGGCCGGATAGGTGCCCCACGTGCCCCAGTAGATTTGCTCCGGGGTGACGGCGACGAAGTGTGGATCGATCTGTCCGCCGACGATCGGCGTGATGGCGCCGCCGCCGAGGGGCGCCGAGAAGAGGCCGCCGTCGACGCCGATCTTGGTCCAGTAAATCAGCGTGCCGTCCGTCGCGACGCCGTAGGGAGCGCCGTCGACGTCCGCGATGGTCTCGAGCGCGCCGCCCACCAGAGCGACGCGCCGGATGTAGCCGTTTTGATCTGGCACGTAGGCGAAGCCGGCGACGAGGACGAGATCGGTGGGAATCTTGAGGCCGCTCGCGAGGACGGTGGGCGGAGGCAGGTTCGAGCGCGCGTCGGCGTCGGCGTCGGCAGCGTCGGCGTCGGCGTCGGCCGCTGCGCTGGCGTCGGCCATTGCGTCGGCGTCGGCAGCCACGTCGTCGGCAGCGTCGGCGTCGACGCTCGCGTCCACGGCATCGGCGGCGGCGGCGTCGGGGGAGACGGTGAGGTGGTCGGGCGTGCTCAGGAGCGTTCCGTCCGTGATGTCGGTCCAGTAGACGACGCCGCCCTGGACGGCGATGGCGCGCGGTTGCGCGAGCCCATCGCAGAGCGCGATCGGCTTCGCGCCCGGCGTGAGATCGAGCTTCATGATCTTCCCTTGGCCCACGCCCTGCGTCCAGTACAGGCTGGCGCCGTCCGTCGCGAGGGAGCGCGGCTGGTCGAGGCCGGTCGCGAGCGCGACGGGTGTGCCTCCCGCGACCGGCACGCGCATGATTCGGCCGAGTCCGGGCACGACGTAGGTGGCGAAGGTCCCGTCGACGACGAGACCGAAAGTGCCGGCGTCGTCGAAGACGAGCGGCTCTGGACCGCCGCCCGTGAGGGGCGCGCGCACGAGGACGGCGCCCGAGCCTTGTAGCGTCCAGTAGACGTGGTCGCCGCTCACGACGATGCGTCCCGGACGCGCTGGCGTGCAGCCCACGGTCGCGGGCTCGTCCGCGCTGGTTCCACCCGGGACGCACGGCGGCCCGAGATCGATCGGCATGGCGGCGTCCTCGGTCACGCGGGGCACGATGGCGGCGTCGGTGGTGACGCCGAGGTCGTGCTTGCGCGGGGCGCACGCGGCGAGGCAAAGGGCGGCGCAGGCGGCGAGGCGCGATCCCTTCGACATCGGACTGATTCTAGCTTCAGAGGCGAGCCAGCAGGTCGTCGGCGAGCCAGCGCCCAAGAAAATCCGCGGCGAGCCGGGCCGCCGTCTCCGCGGAGTCGAGCTCGTCCCCGAGGGCCGCGCAGAGCGCGCCGAAGGTCGTCCCGGGAAGCAAGGACTCGAGCGCGCGTCGCTCGCGCGCGCCGACGGTCCGGTGATGGACCGTGACGCCCCGGCGCCAAACGAGGATGGCGTGTCTGGGATCGGCCATCGTGGGCGCGGCGGGCTCGAGGCCGCCTTCGATGGCGCGCCAGACGTCCTCGACGGTCCACGCCGCGGGCACGAGCGCGCACGCGGGCACGGACGCGAGCGCGAGCGCGGCGAACGCCTCGGGCTCGAGCGCGGAGAGCGCCGCGTGCGAGAGGACCTCGGCGTCGGCGCGATCGAACACGTCGACGCGCGCCCACTCGAGCGCGGCGAGCTCCGCGAGCCAGGGGCGCGTCGCGCCCAGGGCGTGGCGCGCGAGGAAGCCGGGCAGCGCCGCGCCCACGAAGCGCAGCGACGGGTGCCGGGACGGGTGGGACTGCAGGTAGTCCGTCGCGAGGTCGTGGAACGGCTCCGCGCCCACGACGCCCGCGAGCTTCGGATAGTCGGCGCGCAGGACTTCGAGGATGCGGAAGAAGTACATGTTGGCGTAGACGTCGAGCCGCTCGACGGCCGACGCGCGCGCGTCGCCCGCGATGAGCGCGGCGAGCTCAGGCTCGGGAATCCCACGGCGCGCGAGCTCCTCGGCGATGCGCTGCGGACCCGTGACGAGCTCGAAGAAGCGCCGTTGCAGCTCGGCGAGCGCCGGCCCGTCAGACACGCGGGCGCTCCGCAGTCTCGGCGCCGGGGCGCGCGCCCGGCGCGTCGGGTCGTGCCTCGGCGGCGACGGCCTTGGCGCGCAGCGACTCTTCGACGACGCGCGCGAGCGGCGGCAGCTTGTCGTCCCACTCGACGAGCGTGGGCACGGCGCCGAAGCGCGTGACGGCGTGGCGATAGAGCTCCCACACCTCGTCGCGCACGGGGTGGTCGTGCGTGTCGAGCAGCAGCTCGCCGAGGCGGCTGTGACCCGCGAGGTGAAACTGACCGACGCGCCCCACGGGGATGGCGTCGATGAAGGCGCGCGCGTCGAAGCCGTGGTTGTGCGCGCTCACGAAGACGTTGTTAACGTCGAGCAAGAGGCCGCAGTCCGTGCGCGCCGCGAGGCCGGCGAGAAATTCCCACTCCGTCATCATCGACTGCGTGAAGGCCGCGTAGCTCGAGACGTTCTCGACGAGGATCTGCCGTTGCAAGCGATCCTGAACTCGCAACACGCGCTCGGCGACGTGGCCGAGCGCCTCTTCAGTGAACGGAAGCGGCAGCAGGTCGTGCGCGTAGGCACCGCCGTGGCTGCCCCAGCAAAGGTGGTCCGAGACGATGGCGGGCTCGAACTCGCGCGCCAGGGCGGCGAGATCGTCGAGATAACGCGCGTCGAGCGGGTCCGTGGACCCGAGCGACAACGACACGCCGTGCAGCACGACGGGCCAGCGCTCGCGCACGGCGCGCAGCACGCGCCGCGGGTTGCCGCCCGGCTCCATGAAGTTGTCTGAGATGACCTCGAACCAATCCACGGGCGGACTCGTCTCGAGCACCTCCGCATAGTGCGCCGTGCGAAGGCCGATGCCGTGTCCGAGCGCTGGGACCGAAATCATGTGAACGAAGCGGCTCGCGCGGCGCTCGATTCATCGAGGTCCTGCCGAGCCGCTCTCGTGGGGGTGGGCGTTATTTCCCTGCGGCCGTGACCTTGCCGCCCTTGTCCTTGCACTCCTTCTCGGTCATCTCCACCCAGCCCTTGCCGTGGCAGCCGTTCTTGCCGGCGCACGAGTTCGAGGCGCTGTGGCAGCTGCCCTTGCCCGCACAGCTGTTGACGCCCGCGCAGTGGACCTTGGCCGCGTCGGCCGCGCTCGCGACGAGCGGGGCGCTCGCGCTGAAGAGTCCGGCGGCCATGGCGGCGATCAGTGCTCCCTTGGTGCTCATTGGCATTCTCCGATGTGATGGTGGGGGTTCGGGGGTTTCGACTTGTGACGTTCGTTCCTTGTACACGATTCACGCGGCGACGGTTTCACCGGCCGCATTCTTTTTTCCGAGGAGGCGCTCGAGCCTCGGTGCGACGAGGCGATCGAGCGACAGCGGCCCCGCGCCCGCGACGGCCAGCCACAGAAAGAAGACCAGATAGCTCCACTCCTCGAAGCCGACGAGATCGGTGAGGCCGTGGATGTCGGTGCGCTTGGCCGTGAGGATCGCGATGAGCATCGTGAAGGCCATGGGCAGGACGGCGAGGCGCGTGCCGAGGCCCGCGAGCACGAGGATGCCGCCGAAGAATTCCGTCGCGGCGGCCACGTGGGCGTTCAGCCCGGGCGCGGGGATGCCGAGGCGCCTGAAGTACTCGGTGACGTCCGGCAGCGTGTGCAGCTTGCCCCAGCCGGTGCCGATGAAGACCAGTCCGACGGTGAGCCGCGCCAGCGTGGGCCCGATGGGCTCGAGACGCCGCGCGACGGCAAGCAAGCGTTCGCGGAGGTCTCCGATGAGGGTGGTCTGCTTCTTCAAAATCGGCTCCTTTTTGGGGGATACTACGGGGCCTGGCGCGAAGAAGTTACGGGGGCCGTCGCGGTCTGCTAGGCTAGATTCGTCATGGCGGAACGGCGCCGAACGCGCGGCGGCAAGCGCGCAGCTCGTGAGAAGGACCTTGCGATGGTGTTCGGGCCCTCGCCGGACGGGCAGGGCTTGAGCGTGCTCCGTCGGCGGGCGGGGTCGAAGGGCGTCGAGGCCGGGACGCTGCGCCCGCTGCAGGAGGGGCGCGCCATCACGGGCGAGGTCGTCCATCTCGAGCCGCGTCGCGAGGCGCCGTTCTTGTTCGACTGCGTGACCGACGAGGAGCTCTCGACGGCCACGGCGGCGTCGCTCGCCGGGCCGCCGCAGGTCGCCACCGACGACTACCGCCGCGGATGGGACGCCATCTGGGGATCGCGGCCGCGTCCTTCCGCCGTGAACTGAGCGCGCGAGGCGTGAGGCCGTGGGCCGCCGACGGGCCCGAGGCACGCAAGTCCGTCACCGCGACAGATTTCCGATGACCGGATGGGGAGGTGCCGCGAGGACAGGCACCCCGTTCGACGCGCCTCAGTTGGAAGTCGGGCCGCAATATCAGGCTCTTGCCGGCGCACCGCGACGACGATGTGGGATGCCGACGCTGGTTTCTGCACCCCGAGTCTCGCTGGTGCGCGAATTGCTCCCACACTGACTATGAAAGCAAACAGGGGTTTCGCGTCGGTGTTGTTGTTGTCGCTCGCGTTGCTTCTCCTCGGCGCCGCTTGCGGGTCGGTCTCGCCCTCGGGTCCAGGTGCCGGGGGATCGGGCGGCGGACAGACGGGCGCGGCCGGGGTGACGGGCGGCGCGGGGACGGCGGGCGCGGCCGGGATGACGGGCGGCGCGGGGACGACGGGCGCGGCGGGGACGCCCGGGACCGGCGGCTCGGGCGGCGTCGGCGGGATGAGCGGGCGCGTGCCGCAGAAGCACCGCGCGGCGGCCGTTGCGTGCCCCACCGATCGTCCCGCGGGCCTGTGCACCGCCCCGAACGTGGACGCGGGCTTCGGGTGCGCGAAGGACGCGGACTGCACCGCAGGCACCAACGGTCGGTGCTCGTCGGGCGGGCGATTGGCGGGCTGCCAGTGCAGCTACGACACGTGCTCGATGGACGCCGACTGCGCGCAGATGGGCGGCCCCTGCGAGTGCCGGTCCACCGCGCAAGGGATCGTCGCGCCGGCGACGACGACGTCGGTGAACGTTTGCAAGATGGGCAACTGCCGCGTCGACCACGATTGCGGCGCGGGTGGTTACTGCTCGCCGTCTCTCGGGAGCTGCGGCAATTACGGCGGCGTCGTCGGCTACTACTGCCACACGACGAAGGACACCTGCGTGGACGACTCGGATTGCCAGGTGCGGGGCGGCGCTGGCGACTGCCGCTAAGACCCCGCGGGCAATGCGTGGGCGTGCGCCACCTCGCAGTGTGCGGGGTGAGCGCGCCGCGCGCGGCCCGCCGTGGGCTCGCGCGCGCCGTGTGCGTGCTCGCGCT
>DATKFB010000072.1:0-19806 GCA_035544435.1 Polyangia bacterium | reverse complement strand
CCGCGCCGCCGATCGCGTGCGGCTCGGGCGCCTCAGGGAGCGCGTCGCCGCGGTCCCCGCGCAGGCGCTGTCGCCGGGCGATCGGGTCACGCTCGCGCTCCTCGAGGGTGAGCTCGACGCCGATCTCGCGCGCGCGTCGTGCGAGCTCGAGGACTGGACCGTCGACGCGCGCGAGGGCCCGCAGGTTGTGTTCCTGCGCCTGCCCGAGCTGCAGCCCGTGCGCACCGTCGCCGAGGGGCGCGCGCTCGCGACCCGCTGGTGGAAGATCGGCACCGCCATCGATCAGGAGACGACGAACCTCCGCCGCGGCCTCGCCGAGGGCAGGGTATCGACGAAGGCCGAGGTCGGGCGCGTCCTCGGCCAGCTCGACGAGCTCCTCGCGAAGCCCGACGTCGCGTGGCCGCTGCGCGCGCCCTCGACGGCGCCGCACGCCGACTGGTCGCCCGCGGAGCGCGCGGCCCTCGCGACGGACGTCGACGGCGCGATCGCGCAGCGGATTCGGCCCGCCTTCACGCGCTACCGCGATTTCCTCGCCGGCCAGGTGCAGCCAAGCGCGCGCGACGACGCGCACGCCGGGATCGCCAACGTGCCGGGCGGCGCGGAGTGTTACGCGAAGCTCATCAAGGTCCACACGTCACTCGAGCTGTCGGCCGAGGCGATCCACAAGATCGGCCTCGACGAGCTCTCGCGCGTCCAGGCCGAGATGCGCGTGCTCGGCAAGGAGGCGCTCGGCACCGACGCGCTGCCCGAGATTCGCCGCCGCCTGCTCGGCGACAAGTCGCTCATGTTCAAGACGCGCGACGAGATCGAAGCCTCGGCGCGCGCGACGCTCGCGCGCGCGCAGGCGGCCGAGCCACGGTTCCTCGGGCGCCTGCCCAAGACTCGGTGTGACGTCAAGCGCATCGAGTCGTTCGAGGAGAAGGACAGCCCCATCGCTTACTACCGGCCGGCCGCCATCGACGGCAGCCGCCCGGGCGCCTACTACATCAACACCTACGCGCCCGAGACGCGGCCGCGCCACGAGGTCGAGGCGCTGGCCTTCCACGAGTCGATCCCGGGCCACCACGTCCAGATTGCCCTCGCCCAGGAGCTCACGGGGCTGCCCGAGTTCCGCAAGCACCTCGGCGTCACGGCGTTCGTCGAAGGGTGGGGCCTCTACGCCGAGGGTCTGGCCGACGAGCTCGGCCTGTATTCGGGGCCGCTCGAGCGCCTCGGGCGCCTCAGCTTCTCGGCCTGGCGGGCCATTCGCCTCGTCGTCGACACGGGCGTGCATGCCCTTGGCTGGAGCCGCGCGCGCGCCATCGCCTTCATGGAGGACAACGCCGCTCTCTCGCGCGACAACGTCCTCAACGAGGTGGACCGCTACATCGCGTGGCCGGGGCAGGCGCTCGCTTACAAGCTCGGCGAGCTCGAGATACGCCGCTTGCGGGCCGACGCGCAGAAGCGCCTGGGCGCCGCCTTCGACCTGCGGGCTTTCCACGACGCGCTCCTCGGCGCGGGCGCCGTGAGCCTGCCCGTCCTGCGCGCGCAGATCGAGGCCTGGGTGAGCGTCGTCGCCGCGGGCACGTCGGCTAGCGCAGGACGGCCAGCCGGGCCCTGACCTGGGGACCGGTGGGCGGTTCGTGAGCGGCGCGGGCCGCGCTCTCGGCCGCGCGCTCGTCGGAGAGCGTGTGAACGATCTCGGCGGTCGCGCAAACGAACGGATCGACGCCCGTGTAGCTGCCCGACGCGGTCAACGCCGCGCCGCGGTTGCGCGCACAGTAGGCGCGGTGATCGCACGGGCCACACTTAGTGTAGTCGGCGATCTTGAGGCTTCGAATCTGCTGAAACACGGCGGAGCTCCGCCAGATCTCGGCGAACGGCTGCTCGCGGATGTTCCCCGCGGCCCACGGCACGGAGATGCACGGTTGGACGTCACCCGTCGCCGTGATGGCGACGTTGCCGCGCGCGCAGTTGCACGGAAAGCTCTCCTCGGTGGGCTCGAAGGCGTCGCGGTGGCCGAGGTCGCGGAGCGGACCGCGATAGAGTTGCTCGAGCGTGGAGCGGTCGATTCGCGTTTCGAGGCTGCCATGTGTTCCGTCGTGGCGCGAGGTGATCGTGAGGTCGATAAGGTAGTGGAAGCCCCGCTCGGCGGCCTGCGCCCGCATGGCCTCCGCCTCGTGCGCGTTTTGCTTCATGAGGATAAACTTGAGGCGCACGGCCACGCCGACGTGGCGCAGCCGCTGCACGCCTTCCCACGTGCGGCGAAACGATCCGGGCATCTGCGTGACGCCGTCGTGGACCTCGGCCGTCGCGCCGTATAGGCTCACGCTCACGCCCTGCAGGTTCTCGTAAGACGCGAGGCGCGCCGCGATCCCCGGCCGCAACATCGTGCCGTTCGTGAGCAGCTGGACGGAGAGGTTCAGCTCGCGCGCCCGGTCGAGGAGCTGGAAGAGGTCGGGGTGCGACAGGATCTCGCCGCCCGTGAGCAGGAGGAACAAGCAGCCGGCCTCTCGCAGCTCGCTCATGACGCGGAAGATCTCCTCGGTCGAGAGCTCCGGCTCGTCACAGGCGGCGCGCGGCTCGTCGCGATCGAAGTTGTAGCAATGCAGGCAGCGGATGTTGCAGCGCAGGGTGATCTCGATCGAGGCGTTGAGTGGAACCTGATTTCGATATGCCCATTCCTGGGCTTGCCCGATGAGCGCGTGGCCGTGCGCCTCGCCGATGACCTCCTGGTCCTGGCAGCGTGGCTCGCGCCCGCTCACGCACGACCCTTCGGTAAGAGGAGACCCTTGCCCCCGAGCTCGGCCAGGAAGGCTTCGACCTCGCGCCGCATCGCGCCGGGGGCGGCGCCTTCGTACTCCGCCTCGAGCGCCTCGGCGACCTCGTCGACAGAGCTCGCCGTCTCGAGCAACTCCCAGATGCGTGCGCCGGTCTCGTTGAGCAGGTGAACCTCGCGCGTGCGCGGATCGACGACGATCGTGTCCTCGTCCATGCGCTGGAAGGGCAGCGTGGGGTCGCGGCGCAGGGTAGCGGGCTTGCTCTCTTCGGCCATGGTCTCGTCTCCTTATCTGCCCGCGAGCCGCAAGATCGGCATCGCGACCTGCGACCCGAAGAGGCGCGCCAGCGAGTCGAGGCGCCCCGGCATGGGGACGCTGCGCCCGTCGCGCGCGATTCCCGAGACGCGTCCCAAGACCTCGGCGTGAGCCCACGAGTGTCCCTTGGGCAGCGGGGTGCCGACCCGGTGGCAGCGCAGGACGTCGTCGTCGGGCGTGCGCCCCGGCGACCAGTAGAGGACGACGTCGCCCACGTCCAGCTCGTTCTTCTCCGCCTTCTGAATGAGGAGCGAGTCGCCGGCCTTGACGTAGGGACGCAGCCCCGCGCCCTTCGGCGAGAAGGCATAGAGCTCATGCTTGCGCAGGAAAGAGCGAAACTCCGAGATCATCTCGCGGGGGCTGAAGGTCGGCACCTGGCGATGGACGTCGCGGCCGAGGTGCGGTTCGAGCTTCCCGAAGATCTCCGCCGTGCTCGCGGTGCGCGTGAGCTGCGCCTCGACGGAGCGGACCTCCGAGCAAAGGTGCGTCACGAGCGCGAGGTTGCGCTCGACCGTGGGGCGGTCTGTCTGGAAGCAGAGCATGCACTCGAGCATGCGCTGCGCCGACTCCGAGGAGGTCACGGGCGACATCTCGACGCTGTCCCTCTGGGCGAGGAACGCGAGCGCCCGCAGCGGCCAGCTGCGCATCGAGATGCCGCCGCGCGCGAAGTCGCCCCAGAACGGCGTGCCGTGCACGCGCCACCCGCCGTCCGAAGGGGCTCGCCGGATCACGATCAGCTCGTCGGAGAGCACGTCGTCGGCGTCGGGCGCCTTGCGCGCGAGCGTCGTCTTGCCGAGGCCGCTCTGGCCCGGGAACACGACGCCGATCTCGGCGTGACGCAGACCGCACGAGTGCGCGAGGAGGGCATCCTCGCGCGGCAGGAGCACGGACCAGAGCACGCGCAAGATGCAGTCGAGCGAGAATGGGCTCATCCGGCAGCGGCCCGCGCCGACCCACTCGGTGCGCCCGCGAGAGCGCCTCGCCGTCAGGCGCACGGAGAAGTCCCAGCGCGTGAGCGTGATCGTCTTATCGGTCGCCTTGACGGTGAGCGGATGCGCCTCGGTCTTCGCGTAGTGCGCCGCCATGTCCGCGGGCGGCGGCGCGGTCTCGAAGCGGAGACCCAGCGAGAACCCGACGTCGACAGTAGGAGCGGCCGGCATCGCGAACGCGCCATAGCGCCCTCGCACTTGAGCGAGGAATGGCTCAGGCGCGGCACCAAACTCGAGCCGGCCGGCGACCCCGCCTATGGATAGCAGCAGGTTCGCGGCCGGGGTCCTGGGACGGGATGCGCTCACGACGACGAGGGATCCCGGGAGCAGTCTTCGCCGTCGGGCTGGATCTTCCCGCACGCGAGGCTGTTGCTTTCGAAGAGGCGGCCCGATTTCACGCGCGGAGATTCCCAGGGCTTCTTCTTCGCCTTGGTCGTCGGTTTGCGACGAGTCTTTTCAGCCACGATCCGTTGTCCCTTTCGCGTTTCGGTCCTGTTGCGTCCCAGGCATCGGCAGGTGCCTGTAGTTACTGCAGCGCCTTCAAGGTGTTGGTTGCGGCCGCTCTGACCTCGGTTGCGGGATCGTCTTGAGCCTGACGCAGCTCGTCGAGCGCGGCCTCGGCCGCCTCTCGGCCCCCGGGCCGCGTGGCGAGCTCGCCCAGGGCCCAGGCGGCGTTCTGGCGGACGAACGGGCTCTTATCCGCGAGGAGGCGCTGAAAATCCTCGACGAGCGCGGCGTTCTTCATCTTGCCGAGGACGCGCGTCGAAAACGCGCGCACTCGCTCGTCCGGGTCGGTTTCGGCCAGCTTCACGAGCGCGGGCCCGTACCGACCAGGCAGCATGGAGAAGGCCTGATCGAGGGACAGCACGAGCTCGGCGCGCTTCTCCAAGATGCCGCGGCGCCATTCCTCCATGGCGCCGTCGACCTGGTCCGGCGTGACTTTCGATGAGAACCAGTCGGGCGCCGTGCCCCCCCCATCTCGCGGCGGCTGCGGCACGTCGGTGCCCGACGCGAAGCCACGCCACCGGTCGGCGACGCGCACGGGGTCGCTCGCGTCCGCCTCCTCCGACGGTGCTTCTCGGTGGTGGCGATGCCATAGCAAGACGGCCGTCGCGCTCGCGACGAGAACCACAGCCCCAGCGGCCCCCCACCGCTTTTGCCGTTTGCGCATGTCAGTCGTGGCTCACCCGAGCTTCGGGTCCCCGGCACTCTATCGCGTCTTGGAGCGGGGGCGACAAATACCGAGGGTATCGGGGGATGATCTGTCGGGGCACGAGATGGTAGAAACCTTCGGCCCGCGCTTTTGTCAGTTTGGCGACCACCGGACGCGGGAGCCCGACCAGTCGTGAAACGAGTCGCGAGAATTGCCAGGAAGGCCCCGTAGCTCAGGTGGATAGAGCGGCGGTTTCCTAAACCGTAGGTCGCCTGTTCGAATCAGGCCGGGGTCACAAGGGTTTTCGAGAGAAATCAGCGTATTTTGGGCCTAAACATGGGGCCATTGGCCTCGGGCACGACGGACGAGAGGTCATCTGGGGCCGGAGAATGGGGCCAGGTTGGGGCCAGTTTTGTGGCCCGAGCACGGGGTCACCGCCTACGGATCGCGCTCGGCGAGGAGCGCGCTCAGGGTGGCGAAGGCGAGGATCGCGTCGTTCCGTTCCCAATGGTCGGATGGCGAGTGATGGGCGAGGTGGGCGAACACTGCAAGAGGTGCCACCGAAGGGCGTCCGCGCGCTGGGCTTTGGTTCGCGCCGAGCGATCCATAGGGGTGGGCGCGGTCCAGCCCGGTCCTTGATCCTCCTTTTCGAGATTTCGCCACTCCTCTAGCGCTGTCCGTACTGCCGCCACGCAACCCTTCCACGCGTCGTCGCCCCCGAGCGCTAGGTTGCGCTTCGCTTCTTCCACGGCCTTGAAGACAGCTTCCCAGCCGGTGGGCGGATCCCGTCGTAGTGGCAACTCGACCAGAAAGCTACGCTCGTTGACGCTCAATGCTGACGCGGCGGCGTTCAGCGGAGACGTCTGGACATCGACCGACGGTGGGGCCACGTGGGAGCGACCAGACGTCGTCGAGCCCCGCGAGCCACTAGGCGTGGCGATCGGTGGCGTCGGATGCATCCGGAACGAAGCTCGTCGCCGCGACGCAGGGCGGGGGCGTTGTCTTGGGACCCGGCGCCATCTGGACGTCTCTGGACCAACAGGACCGCGGCCACTGCTGGGATGGAGCGACAAAGCTGGTCCTCGGTTGCGTCGGATGCGACCGGGAATCACCTGGTCGCTGCTGGTGGCGGCGCCGGCATCTGGTCTTCGAGCGATGGCGGCTCGACTTGGACGAACCGCACGCCTGTTGACCCTAAGTTCCGAGCCACCTTCGGGAGCCAGACGGAGGGGTGGTCATCAGTCGCCTCCGACGCGACCGGGACCAAGCTCGTCGCATCCGTCGACACTGGCGACCTCTGGACGTCGCCCGACGGTGGAGCTACGTGGACCGATGCGGTCCCGTGCCGGGCTGGCAGGACTGGATGGCGGTGGCGTCGGACGCTACGGGCACGAACCTGGTCGCTATCGATTGGCTTGGGAACGGCAATGGGGACATCTGCACTTCGTCGAACGGCGGCCTGACATGGACGGACCGGACTACGAAAGGCGCCGTCGCGAACGCAGTGTGGTTGGCGGCTACGTCGAACGCCTCCGGCGATCACGTCGTGGCCGTCGCACACGGCACGATCTTGACGATGTAGTGATCCCAATCCGACGTCGTCAGCGCGCAGAGGTCCGAACCCTCGGCCGCGCTCGGTAACTCCATCGGGTAAGCCGCCGGCTGTGCCGGCGGACTCGACGAGGCTCCGCCGTCCCGTCGTGCAGATCGAAGCGTCCTTCATGTCCGGAGGATCGCCAATCTTCGCCGTCGCTTTCGTAGGACTGCCCGGACGAAGGGCGGGGCGGATTAGCTGGAATCAGTTGGGGAGCGCGACGTGCCGGTCCGGATCGGCGGCGTCACGCCCTTTGCTGAGCGGCGACATCGCGGTCCGATCCGAAGGCCCCCTCGGGGGGCCTTCATCAAACCACCCGCTCTGCGGGTGGTAGCTGATTGCCTCGTCGGGCAAGAGCGCGTGACTACGTCCGTGCCTCAGCGCCTCCGACGTGCCGGCGCGAGGAGCGTCAGGCTGCACCGTAGCGTTCTCCCGACGCGCCCATAGCACGGCATCCGCCGCAACCATGAGAACGAAATGCTCAAATGCTACTTACATCGAGCACGACGTCGTCGTGAGCTCGCCAATTCCGAACCAGTGGGCGAGGGTTCCGGATTGCACGATCTTGACGGCCTCAACCGTGCGCGCCGTGAAGGTGGCCGTCGTAATGGCGGTCCCCTGGCCCGTCGCGAATGGGCTGGCGTCGAAGTTGATGCCGTCGGTCGATCCGTAGAGCTCGTACTGTGCCGGATAGTTGGTCGAGAAGGCGGAGTTGTCCATCGTGAGGTTGCCGAGCTTGACCAGTCCGCCGAAGTCCACCTGGTACCAGTCGGAGCCGCCGTTCTGCATCTTACCCGTGGACCAGCGGGTGGCGAGGTTCCCATCGAACGCGCCACCGAGACCGGTGCTGGCACCGTTCGCATCGTAGTTAGCCGACGCCGAGCCAGTCCAGTTGGCGGAGCTGCAATAGTTCGCGTTGCCGGCCAAAATCTCGATCCAATCGAGATCGGGAGCCGAGTGGGTTCCATCGCCCGAGAAAGTGACGGTGTTGTGGTTGCCAGCCGCGAAGCCGTTGAGGGCGATGGTCACGCTGCCCACCACGATTGAGGAGCGAGTCACCCAGTCGCCGCCGACGGGCGCGAACGTCCTGTGTTGGGATGGCCCACCGTTGACGCTCACGTTGAACGCCCTCACGCTGCCGCCGTTGGGGTCAGCGTCTTCATAGTACACGAGGAGACTGTTCATGCCGGTGACTGCCACGTTGACGTTCTTGAAGGTGACGGTGTTCGTGGGGCCGATGTAGCCGACGCGTTGGCCGCCTCCGCATTGGCTGCACGCAAAGATCTGTGTGCCGGGCGTGAGCGTCGCGGCCTCGGCCTGGAAGGTCTGGCCGCGCCAAACGGTAATGGGATGCGTCCAGCTGGTGCCGTTGCCCACGCACGAGATGGCACCATCGCCGGTGGCGTGCATCACGCAGTGACCCGCAGTGGCGCAGAGGCCGTCGCTCGACACGAAGGCGTTGGCATACGGAACGGGCCCCTGATATGAGCCGAGACGTCCTGGGACCTCGTTGCTGGCGACCTGCGGGCCGTTGCAGTAATAGGCGTCGAGATTGTGGGCGCTGTTCGTCAGCATGAGCTGCCCGAAGAACGTGCCCTCCTGCAACGGGTAAGAGGGCGACTGGCCCCAGCCGACCGACGCCATCGGCGAGTCGAGCCAAAGCGGGATGTGGACGCCCGTCGTGTTGATATGAGCCATGAGGCAGGCCGAGAGCTCCTCGCTGCAGTCCTTGTCGCAGCCTTGCGTCTTGTACTGAGGCGCGAGGCCGATCGAGCCCGCGAAGCTGAAGTTGTTGCCGAACGCGTCCTGCTTGACCAGCGTATCGCCTGCCGCGAGCGCGCATCTCACCAGGTACGAGACCGTCTTGCGGCCCGCTTCGGTGGTCATGAGACCCGCTCCGGCGGCCAAGCCGTCGAGCGTATTGAGGCCGTACGCGAAGTTGAGCCCGTTGGTCGAGTTCAATCCGTTGTCGCTGGTCCAACCGGGCGAGGAGTTGAAACCGTTGGAAGCGTTAAACCCATTGACGCCGCTGAGGCCGTTGATGGAGCCGAGGCCGTTGGCAGTGGCGAGGCCGTTGGCAGTAGCGAGGCCGTTGGCGGTGGCGAGGCCGTTGGATGCGTTGAGACCATTGACGCCGCTAAGCCCGTTCGCTGAGCTCAGGCCGTTAGCCCCGGTCAGAGTGCTCATCGCTTGGGGTCCGTTCATCGCGTCGAACCCTTTCGCTGAGGCAGACGGGCCGACAGCGGAGTTGGCCGGGGCCGCGGTGGAGGTGGGCGAGGCCATCTGGATGTCGCTCGCGTCGGCGCCCTCCTGCTGGCATCCGCATAGGCCGAATCCCAACAGGACCACGCCGGCAATCAGACCGATGGCCTTGGTCACGGCCCATGTTAATGCAGTAAGTGTGCCTACTAATTAGGATACTATAATTAGTAAGATCAATTGGTTAGAGAATTTAGTCCCTGAGCCGCTGTTGCCAGTTGAGCAACAAACGCACCTGGGCGACAACAGGCCCTCCTGGAGCGACGACCACATCTCCGCCCGCTCGAAGGAGGCGAGCAAAGGTCGAGGCCGCCGTAGTGCGCGACCCAACCCGAGTCCGCTGCTAGAGCTCGATCATCAAACCCGCGAGCCAGGTCGTGTCGCCCACGTGCAACGTCGTCGACGAGCCGAAGCCGTCGAGGCTCGCGTGCGTGAGCTCGAAGAACAACGCCATCTGGTTCACGCCCGCATCCTCGTCCAGGTCGCGCGCGCCAGCTCGGTCGATGAACGACAGGTCCAGCGAGACGCCAACCGCGCCGTGCCAACCGAACGAGAGTCCATCCGTTGAGGCAGACGCCGACGTGTCGCTCGTGTGCCAGAGGGCGCCGTCGAACCCGAGCTTCGCGTACGGCACCACTGGTGATCGGTACCGCAGCCGCAGCATGTCGGCGCGGTAGACGGCTGACAGCGCGATGGGGATGATCCGCAGCGAGGTCTGATCCCCGCTGCGCGACTGGAGGTCCGCCGAGAGCGCGGCCGCCGAGACGTGGAAGTAACCGACGCCGAGGCCCACACCCCACGTTCCCCAGCCGTGGGAGACCTGCCGGTCGAGCTCGAGCTGCGACATGAGGTGGCGCGACGTCCCGAACAGCTGCGCGTAGGGCCGCGCCGCCGAACCGCGGCTCTCGAACTCGCTGTCGACGTCCGGTCGGTAGGGACCGAACCGAAGCTCGAAATTCCAGGCGCGTGCCGAGCCCCGCGCGTCTCGGTGATCGGCGTCGAGAGCTCCTCCTGGAATGCGGCCGAGCTCTGCGCGCGCGCCGACGCGGAGAGCGCGGCGAGCCCGACGAACACGAGCAGGCCCGCGCCAGGGGCACCGCCGCCGCGCTCGCTCCGCTCCCGCGTTCGTCGCCGCCGCCGCCCCTGCAACACGAGCGCGCCGAGCGCCCCGAGCGCGAGCGCGAGCGCGAGCCCCGCGCCGCGAGTGCCCGCGCCGGCGAGCGCGCAGCCGGTGGCCGTGCCGCCGTCTTGCGTGTAGAGGTAGTGGAAGCCGACGGTGGGTCCGGGCGTGCCGGACACGGCCGCCGAGGGGGCGCTCGGCGTGCCGTCGATCCCCACAGCGACGACCGCCACCTGATACGCCTGCCCGTTCGTGAGGCCGTGCACGCGGACGCTGTTGGTTCCTTCCGATGCCAGCCCCGAGCACAGCAGAGAGGCGTCCACGGTCGCGAACGGACCGCTGCCGCCGTCAGGCGCCGCCGCCGGGCAAACGTCGTACGCCGCCGCCGAAGGCGAGACGGGTGCGGGCGAGCACACCACCTGGTGCCCGCGCAGCGTCGTGGAGTCCCCCGAGGGCGTCCAGGAAATCAGCAAGCCGTCGTCCGCCGAGATCGCCTTGACCGCCGTCGGCGGCGACGGCCCGGCCGCGCCGAGGGTGATCGCCAGCGATGGCTCGCTGGCGATCCGCGCGCCGTCGACGCGCACGATGGCCCACAGGCGCGACGACGACGTCGTGGCCGGGCAGGTCGACGAGCCGCTGGCGTCCGAGAATACCTGCGCCGTAGAGACCGAGGCCGTCGCGGACGTCTGCGTCGCCCTCAAGGTCAGGCTGCCCCCGACCGCCGCGCACGCCGTGGTCGTCACGACGTCGCAGTCGCTCCCGATCTCGAGCTGCGCATCGACCGTGTGCGCCTCGAGGTTCGGGGCCGCCGTGTCGCTGACGGAAAGGCCCACGACGATGCTCGAGGGGCACGCGCACCGAGCGATGGAGAAGAAGCTCGCGAGCTGATCGGCCGTGAGCGCCGCCTGCGTGGTAGACCCGACGACCGCCGAAATCGTGAGCGCGAAGTCCGTCGAAGACAGCGCCGTGACCGCCGCGTCCTGCCCCCGGGCTGCACGCCCCTGGAGCGACGCCGCAAACACGCCCACCGTTATCAGCCAGCGTCCCTTCACCATCGTCGTCCTCTTTGCGGGGGCTTTCGCAATCGCGATGCCATCGGCGCCAGCCGCGCCGCACTCGCATACCACGCGGCGCGAGCCCTGGCTTTGCCGTTCTGGCACCGCGCGCCGTGAGCCCACTGCAAATTTGGCCAGGCCGCCGTTCGCCGAGTGACCTCGGCTTGGGCACGTCCTTCGGTGTTACGCTTGGACGCCTGGATGCGCTCGCCGTCCTCGCGCGACCTAACTTGGAACTTTCCGCCTCGCTGGCGTACTGATCCTTAGTTCGAACCAGGCCGGGTCACAGGAAGGAGAGAGGTTGAAGCGCGCGAAGGGCAGCTTGCTGGCGCTCGGGATCGTGAGCGCCGTCGTCGCGGGCGCGGTGAGCCATCGCCGCGACACGGCGCTCGGCGTGCCGGACTCGTACGTCGTGTACACGCCGGCCGTGGATGCGGCCGGGACGGCGCGTCGCAGTCCAATGGGGTTGCCCTGGCTCGAGCCGCTCGCGCTCGACGACGTGCGCGCGGCGCCGCTGCACCAGCAGATCTCCGTCGGGATCGTGGGCGAGATCCTGCGGACGGACTACCTGGCGAAGCAGCTCGTTCGCGAAGTGTCCTTCGAGGGCAAGAGCTTCGCCGAGCCGGCGCGCGTCGCGGCTCGCGAGCCGACGGTCTTCGTCGTCGGGCGCGGGCTCGAAGCGTTCGGCGCCGGGTTTGCGACGAAGGGCTTCCTCGGCGGGGCCGTCGAGCGACCCGCGCTCGCCTGGATCGGCCTGCGCGAGAACATCGCGGAGGATCGCGCGATGCCGCAGACGGTGACGGCCTTGGTCGCGCGCCGGGTTGTTTCGCGCCTCGTGGGGACCGAGGCCTCCCCCGCGCTCGTCGACGGGTACGTGCACGCCATGGAGGTCATCGCGCGCGAGTGGCGCGTGGGGGAGGGGCCCGAGGGGGCTGTCGCGCCCGACGCCGGGACGGGCACGCAGCGCGCGCTCTTCGCCGGCGTGCGCCAGAACCGATTTGCCGTGGGCGCCGACGGCGCGCCCAGGCCTGCGGCGGAGCTGCTCGCCGATCCGGGGCTGGCCGCCACCGTGATCTACCGCCTCGCGCAGTCGAAGGCGGTGGGTCGGCGCGTGGCGCCCGCAGACGTGTACGCGCCGTTCGTCACCGACCGCGTGCCGCCCGGCGTGAGCCCAGCCGCCGTGCTGGGGCCTTTCCGCAACTTTCAAGCGAAGCTGCTCACGGCATGGGCGCGCGCCGTGCTCGCGGGCGCGCCACCCGTGGACGTGGCCGCGCTCGTCGACGCGTACGGGCGGGCCATGCCCGGCGAGCGCGCCGAGGCCTATCGCATCTTTGTCGTCACAACATACGGCGCCACGGTGAAGCCAGGCGGCGTTCGGGCGTCAGGCGTCGACGCCACGGCGGCGCTCCCCGAGCTCACGGCGCTCGCGGCCGAGGTGACCGCGGGGCGCCGGTCCAGCCGCGCGGCCCTCGCGCCCTGATCCGCGGCCGGGGCAGGCCACGGCGCGCCACGATGCGCACTGGCGGCACCGGGCGCTTCCGGATAGATTCCGCCGCTCATGAGCACCTTCTGGCAGGGCAAGCGCGTCGTCGTCACGGGCGGCGCAGGCTTCCTCGGCTCGTTCGTCGTCGGGCGCCTCAAGCGCGAGGGTGCGTCCGTGTTCGTGCCGCGCTCGGCGGAGTACGACCTCGTTGATCGCGCCGCCGTGCGCCGCGTGCTCGTCGACGCGCGGCCCGAGCTCGTGATCCATCTCGCCGCCCAGGTGGGCGGCATCGGCGCCAACCGCGCCAACCCGGGGCGCTTCTTCTTCGAGAACTCCATGATGGGCCTGCAGCTCTTCGAGGAGTGCCGCCTCGCGGGCGTCGAGAAGCTCGTCGCCGCCGGGACGATCTGCGCGTACCCGAAGTTTGCGCCCGTGCCGTTCAAGGAAGAGGACCTGTGGAACGGCTACCCCGAGGAGACCAACGCGCCCTACGGCATCGCCAAGAAGATCATGCTCGTGCAGTCGCAGGGCTACCGCGAGCAGTACGGAATGAACAGCGTCGTCTTGTTCCCAGTGAACCTGTACGGGCCGCGGGACAACTTCGATCTCGAGACGTCGCACGTCATCCCGGCCATGATTCGCAAGTGCGTCGCCGCGCGCGAGGCCGGCCAGGCCGAGGTCGTGCTGTGGGGCGACGGCACGCCGACGCGCGAGTTCCTCTACGTCGAGGACGCCGCCGAGGGACTGCTGCTGGCCGCCGAGCGCTACGACGCGAGCGAGCCCGTGAACCTGGGCAGCGGCGTCGAGATCAGCGTCCGGGATCTCGCGGCGCTCATCGCGCGCGCGACGCGCTTTGCGGGCCGGTTCGTCTGGGACCACTCGAAGCCCAACGGACAGCCACGCCGACAGCTCGACGTGAGCCGCGCGCGCGAGCGCTTCGGGTTCGTGGCCAAGACGTCGTTCGAGGACGGGCTCGCGAAGACCGTGGCTTACTTCGAAGAACACAGGAAGGAAATCGAGGGATGAAACGCGCGCTCATCACGGGCATCACGGGACAAGACGGGTCGTACCTGGCCGAGCTCCTGCTCGCGAAGGGCTACGAGGTCACGGGCCTCGTGCGCCGTTCGAGCTCGTTCAACACCGAGCGCCTCGACGCCATCTATCAGGATCCGCATGTCGCCAATTACCAGCTGCGCCTCGTCTACGGCGACCTCGACGACGCGAGCTCGCTCAACCGCGTCTTGCGCACCTTCAAGCCTGACGAGATCTACAACCTGGGCGCCCAGAGCCACGTGCGCGTGAGCTTCGACGTCCCCGAGTACACGGCCTCGACGGTCGGCATCGGGACGTTGCGCCTGCTCGAGGCCATCCGGGAGTCGGGCCAGGAGAAGAGCGTGCGCTTCTACCAGGCGTCGTCGAGCGAGATGTTCGGCGCCGCTGCGCCGCCCCAAGACGAGAACACGCCCTTCGTGCCGCGCAGCCCGTACGCCTGCGCCAAGGTCTTCGCTCACCAGCTCTGCCAGAACTACCGCGACGCCTACGGCATGCACATCTCGTGCGGCATCCTTTTCAATCACGAGTCGCCGCGGCGCGGGATCCCGTTCGTGACGCGCAAGATCACGCGCACGGCGGCGCGCATCCGCCACGGCCTCGAGCACAAGCTCTACCTCGGGAACCTCGATTCGTTCCGCGACTGGGGCTTCGCGGGCGACTACGTCGAGGCCATGTGGTTGATGCTCCAGCAGGACAGGGGCGACGATTACGTCGTCGCGACGGGCGAATCGCACAGCGTGCGCGAGTGCCTCGACGTGGCCTTCGGCGAGCTCGAGCTCGACTGGAAGAAGTACGTCGAGATCGACCCGCGCTACTTTCGGCCCACCGAGGTCGATCACCTTAGGGGGAACCCGGCCAAGGCGACGCGCAAGCTCGGGTGGAAGCCAAAGGTCACGTTCAAGACCCTCATTCAAATGATGGTGCGCGCCGACGAAGAGGACGTGCGGACCTCGCTCGCCGGCCGGGCGCCGACGTCGTGAGCGCGTCGCGCGGCGAGCACGCCCCGCTCGCGGTCGTCGTCGGGGCGCGCGGGACGCTGGGCCAGGCGCTCGTCGAGGAGCTGCCGCGCGCCGGCTGGACGCTCGCGCTGGCGGCCGATCGCGCCGTCTGCGACCTTCGTGACGCGCCGTCGGTGCGTGCCGTCGCCGCGCGGGGCCTCGGGGGGCGTCCGGGCGTCGTCTTCAACGCCGCGGCCTACACCGACGTCGACCGCGCCGAGAGCGAGGGCGACCTCGCTTACGCCGTGAACGCAGTCGCCGTCGAGACCCTGGGGCGCGCGACGCAGGAGGCGGGCGCCACGCTCGTCCATTACTCGACCGACTTCGTCTTCGACGGCACGCTCGAGCGGCCGTACGACGAGTTCGACGTGCCGACGCCGCAGGGCGTATACGCGCGCTCGAAGCGCGCGGGCGAGCTCCTGGCCGCCGCGGCGACGCCGCGTCTGTTCACCGTGCGCGTCGGGTGCCTGTACGGGCACGACGGCCGCAATTTTCCATCGACGATCGTGCGTCGCCTCCGCGCGGGCGAGACCGTTCGTGCGGATCGCGAGCGCTTCGGCTCTCCATCCTGGGTGCGGGAGGTGGCGCGCGTCTCGGCGGCGCTCGCGCGCACCGACGCGTACGGCGTCTATCACTGCACGTCTCAGGGCGAGACGAGCTGGGCGGACTTCGCGCGCTTCGCGGCCGCGACGCTGGGCCTGCCGGAGTCGCGCGTCGAAGCGCTACCGACGGCGGCCATCGGCATGAAGGCGCCGCGCCCGCGCCGCTCGGTCCTCGACAACCGCATGCTGCGCGCACGTGGGCTCGACGGCATGTCGAGCTGGCAGGACGCGGCGTGCGCCTTCATCGCCGAAGAGACTCAGCGCGGAAGCAAGTGATAGCGTGCCCGTGATGAGCGCGAGCCCCGCCCAACCTTCCGAGCGCATCGCGGGCGTCTACGTCGTTCCCTTTCGGGCGTTCGCTGACCCGCGCGGGTACTTCTACGAGACCTTTCGGCGGACGTGGGTGCCGGGCAGTCGCGAGATGATCCAGGGCAACTGTTCGTTCTCGAAGGCGGGCGTCCTACGCGGGCTGCACTTCCACCGCAAGCAGGCCGACTTCTGGGGCGTGCCCACGGGGCTCGTGCGCGCGGC
The DNA here is from genome assembly GCA_035544435.1 of Polyangia bacterium. Lineage (GTDB taxonomy): Bacteria > Myxococcota_A > Polyangia > Fen-1088 > Fen-1088 > DASZFV01. Next base: position 3,895 of record DATKFB010000072.1, on the reverse strand, counting down.
GCTCTACGACCTGCGAACGTCCTCGCCCACGCGCGGCGCCGCGCTGGTGCTCGACCTCGGAGAGGGCGCCGGGAACGCGCGCGGCCTCTACATCCCCAAGGGCGTCGCCCACGGGTTCTACGCAATCGAAGATTCCTTCATGACCTACCTCGTGGACGAGTACTACGACAACAGCGACGAGCTCGGCGTGCGCTGGGACGATCCGGCGCTGGGCATCGACTGGGACGTGAGCGCGGGCCCCGCGCCCATCGTGTCCGAGCGCGATCAGAAGAATCCGACGCTGGCCGAGATTTCCGACGCCGATCGTCCTCGCTGAGTCAGCGCGGGGGCGGCGCGGCCGCTGGATCGCGCGCCGTCAGCCCGCCGTCAGATCATTGGCGTGCTTGAGCGACTCGAACGTCCCCGCGTCGGTCCACCACCCCGGTAGGACGTCGTAGGTCATGTCGCCGCGCGAGATGTAGGCGTTGTTGACGTCGGTGATCTCGAGCTCCCCACGCCCCGACGGCGCGAGCGTCCGCACGATCTCGAAGACGTCCTCATCGTAGAAGTAGATGCCCGTCACCGCCAGATTCGATGGCGGTTGCTTCGGCTTCTCTATGATCTTGATGACCCGCCCGCCGCCCGTGACGGCGACGCCGTAGCGACCGGGGTCCGGCACCTCCTTGAGCAGGACCTTGGCTCCGCTGCGCTGCCGGCGGAACGCCTCCGCGAAGGGTTGGATCGAGCCCTCGAAGATGTTGTCACCGAGGATGACCGCCAGGCGCCCGCCGCGCCCGAAGCGCCGCGCGAGGCCCAGGGCCTGCGCGATGCCGCCGGCTTCGTCCTGCACGCGGTAGGTGAACTCGCAGCCGAACTCCTTGCCGCTGCCGAGCAAACCGACGACGTCGCCCATGTGGTCGGTGCCCGTGACGATCAGAATCTCGCCGATGCCGGCCTCGACGAGCTTCTTGACGGGGTGGAAGATCATGGGCTCGCGGCCCACGGGCAGCAGGTGCTTGTTCGTGACCTTCGTGAGCGGGAACAGGCGGGAACCCGTTCCCCCCGCGAGCACGACTCCACGAAGCGCATCCTTCGCGGGCTCCGAGGCGCTCATCGTTCGCCGCCCCCACCGACTGCCAACCTCGCGCCATATTGGCGCTCGTAGTAGTCGCGGTAGGCGCCGCTGCGCACGCGTTCGGCCCAAGGCCCGTTGCCGCGGTACCACGCCACGGTCTCGGCCAGCCCTTCTTCGAACGTGTGGCGCGGCCGCCAGCCGAGCGCCTCGCGAACCTTCTTGGAGTTCATGGCGTAGCGGCGATCGTGGCCCGGGCGGTCGCCGACGTGACGCACGAGCGTCGGGCTCCGCCCGCACAGCTGGAGGATTGCGCGCACGACGTCGAGGTTCGTGCGCTCGTTCTCGGCACCGATGTTGTAGACGTCGCCGGCGGCGCCGCGCGCGAACACGACGTCGATGGCCTCGCAGTGATCCTCGACGTGGATCCAGTCGCGCACGTACAGGCCGTCGCCGTAGATGGGCAGCGCCTGACCCCCGAGCGCGTTCAGGATCATGAGGGGGATGAGCTTCTCTGGAAACTGGTAGGGGCCGTAGTTGTTCGAGCAGCGGGTGATGACGGTGTCCATGCCGTGGGTGTGATGGAACGCCATCACGAGATGATCGGCGGCGGCCTTGCTCGCCGAGTAGGGGCTTCGCGGCGCCACCGGGGTGGACTCCTCGAAGGCCCCCGTGGGTCCTAGGCTGCCATAGACCTCGTCCGTCGAAACCTGCAGGAAGCGACGCACCCCGGCCGCGCGCGCCGCCTCAAGCAGGCGCAACGTCCCGACGACGTTCGTGTCGAGGAACGGCTCCGCAGACTGGATGCTGCGATCGACGTGGCTCTCGGCTGCGAAGTTCACGACCGCTTCGATCTGGTAGCGCCGCATGAGCTCGAGCATGGCGGCGCCGTCACGGATGTCGGCGCGCACGAACACGTGCCCCGGGTCGCCTTCGAGCTGACGCAGGTTCTCGAGATTCCCCGCGTACGTGAGGGCGTCGACGTTGACGAGCAGGTCGCCGGCGCGCGCGCGGCGCAGGTGGCGCGGGGAATGAGAGCCGTTGTAGCCCGCGCCCCCGGTGATGAGCAGGTTCACAGCTCGCGAGTTTCGTGTATTAAGCCGCAAAGTCAATGGACGCTCCGTCGACGGTGGTCATGATCCCGACCCACAACGAGCGCGAGTGCCTGACGCCGATCGTGGCCGCGGTTCGCGCCGCCGTGCCGACGGCTGACGTTCTCGTCGTCGACGACAACTCTCCGGACGGCACGGGAACGCTCGCGGACGAGCTGGCGGCCGCAGACCCTCGCGTTCGCGTGATCCATCGCGTGCGCAAGCAAGGCCTGGGGGCCGCTTACCTGGCCGCGTTCGACTTCGCGCTCGACGCCGACGGGGGCTGGAAGCGCATCGTCCAGATGGACGCCGACTTCTCCCACGACCCGAACGACGTGCCGCGATTGCTGGCGGCGCTCGACGCGGGCGCCGATCTCGTGATCGGATCGCGCTATATCGAGGGCGGAGGCACGGAGAACTGGGCCTCGGCCGCCGCATCATCAGCCGCGTCGGCGGCCTTTACGCGCAGTCCGTCCTCGGCGTCCCCGTGCGCGATCTGAGGGCGGGCTTCAAGGCCTGGAACGCGGCGACGCTGCGCGGGATCGACCTCAACGCCGTGTCCGCCAAGGGTTACGGCTTCCAGATCGAGATGACCTTTCGCGCGCTGCGCAACGGCTTCCGCGTCGTCGAGGTGCCTATCAAGTTCGTCGACCGGCGCGTCGGCGAGTCGAAGATGTCGGGGACGATCTTTCTCGAGGCGCTCACTCTTGTGTGGTCGCTGCGGGCCCGTATTCCCCCCAGACGTGGTTGAGGGGCGTCGCCGAGCAAGACCATTGATACCGGTAACAACCGGTAACCGCGATACCGGTGTTTAGCCGAGTTGGCCGCGATGCCGCCCAGCGTCCAGGTCATTTTGGAGTACGCGGCCACCGATCCCCGCATCGGAGCGCTTTCAGCCGGCGCTTGAATGGGAGTGAGCCGTTACGATGGGTTTCGGACACTTTGGGGAAAACCGTGAGCCATGAAAACGAGAAACCAGGATTCGAGAACCCAGGTTCCTTGACACCCAAGACCTTCACACGCTTTCACTCACCGCGTTGCTCACCAAGCTGGCCCCCGCAAGTCGTTCTGGGAGGACACATAAGATGAACCTGAACTTATCGCTGATCGCTCGTCGAACCAGTGTGCTTCTCCTCATCGCGGCAGGTGGTTGTTCCCAGCAGGGGCCGTCCCGCGTTGGTGGCCAAGCCGGCTCCCAGGGAAGCGCCGGGGCTGCAACGAAGGATGCGGGGGGCGCGAGCGCGGCCGGCTCGACCGGATCCGGTGGGGCAGCGGGCACGACTGATACAGGCACGGCGGGCGTTTAGCGGCGCAGCGGGCACGGGCTCCAGCGGCGCGGCCGGGACGGGCGCCGCGGGAACCGGTGGCGCCGCCGGAACGACGACGGGCGCGGCCGGCGACGCAGGCGGTACGGCCGGCGCGGCCGGAGGAGCCACCGGCGCCGGGGGCGCGATGACGGTTCCGACCGCCACCGTCGTGCCGACGCTCGATGGATATAACTCCATCGGGTAAGCCGCCGGCTGTGCCGGCGGACTCGACGAGGCTCCACCGTCCCGTCGTGCAGGTCGAAGCGTCCATCATGCCCGGAGGATCGCCAAACTTCGCCGTCGCTTTCGCAGGACTGGTCGGACGGAGGGGGCGAGGGCGAAGTAGCTGGAATCGGTTGGAGAGCGCGACGTGCCGGTCTCGATCGGCGGCGTCACGCCCTTGCTGAGCTGCGACGTCGCGGTCCGATCCGAAGGCCCCCTCGGGG
>DATKFB010000071.1:0-3691 GCA_035544435.1 Polyangia bacterium | reverse complement strand
CAGGGTCACACCGACATCGCCCTCAACGACGTGGGCATCGGCCAGGCGCGCGCGCTGGGCGCGCTGCTGCGTGGGCGAGGCATCGGGCGCATCCACACGAGCGACCTGGCGCGCGCGCGCCAGACGGCGGAAACCGCCGCGGCGATGCTCGGCGTGACCAAGCTCGTCGTCGATCCGAGCTTGCGCGAACGTTCCTTCGGCCTCTTCGAGGGCCTCACGCGCGGCGGGTGCGAGGAGCGCCACCCCGAGCTGTGGGCGAGCTACCGCGCCGACCCGCGCCACGTGCCGCCGGGCGCCGAGTCGCAGGAGGGCCTCGCCGATCGCATGCACGAGGCCATCGGACGCGCCGTCGCGCCCCGTCACGAGGACGACGACGCGGCCGTGCTCGTCGTGAGTCACGGCGGCTCGATCCGCGCGCTGCTCGCGCGCGCCACGGGCGCGATGCCGCCGCCCCTCGAGAACGTCGCCGTGTTTCGCGTCGTCGCGACGCCGGGCGGGCTCAGCGAGGTGACGCTGCTGACGTGACGTCCGCTCGCCGGGCGGCGTGGAACTTCTGGCGCTCGTCGAGGTAAAGGAAATCGGGGGCGAAGAGCGCGACCAACCGCTCGGCGTGTCGGAAGAACCTGGCGCGCGCGAGCAGCGGGTTCAGCATCCCGTGCGTGATGCAGTAGTAGGTCTCGAACGGCGCCGTGTGGTGCGTCTTGTGGTGCTCGGGCGACAGAATGAGCCCCGAGCGCTGCAGGCCGCGCACGATCGGGTGCAGGTCCTCGGGCGCGCAGTGCGCCCACTTATGGAACTGGTTCGTCCCGAAGGTGAACAGCGCGACGGAGAACACGAGGGCGCCGTAATAGAAGAACAGCCCGGGCGAGGGCGGCATGAAGATCGCGACGTGCATGAGCGGCAGGATCGAGATGATGCAGTTGTTGCCGTTGGTCTCGATGAAATCGTGGCGCGTGATGTCCTTCTGGTCGACGTGGTGGAAACGGAAGGGCTTGACGAAGTGAGCGCCGAGGATTGGCATCGTCTCGCTGCCGAGCGAATCGCCCGCCCAGTGGAAGAACCCCGAGATGAAGTCCGTCAGGAAGTAGCCCACGGTGACGACGGCGAGCACGACCAGGCTCTGGCCCCAGGTCGTCACGCCGTGCGCGACGCGCCACGCGACGACGGTCAGCAACACGAAGAGGCCGACGATTGCGGCGACCTCGAAGAATCGGTGGCTGCGCGAGTACGCGTAAGTTTTTTCGGGCAGTCGCAAACCCCTCCATTCTTAGAGGGAAGGCCCGTCTTCCGCAAGCGTGCGGTCGGTTTTCCCCTTGCGCACCCGGGAGAAGGCCCTACCTTTTCGCGCCCTTGCCGCCGCCCCTGCGGCCTTTCTTGCCGCTCGCGCTCTTGCCGTCCTTCTTGGTGCGCCGCGCTTCCCGGTACTGCTTGACCTTGGACTTGGGGACGCCCTTGTGGTCGGCGCACACCATCCCGAAGATCGGCGCCGCGCGATTCTTGCACCCGGGCACGGGGCAGAGCTGCGGGGGCGCCTTCTTGCGCGCCTTCTTACGGCCGGCCATGACGACCGCGGGCGCCGTGAGCTGAGCGAGCCTCGCGAGCTTGGGCGGACGTCCCGGACCGCGCTTGCCTTGCCCGCCGAGCGCGGCCGCGACCGTGGCGCGCGCGCGCTCGACGACCTGCGCCTCGATGAGCGCGCTCAATTGATTGGCGAAATCGTCAACGATGGATTGAATGTTGGACATGTGCGCTTGGAGCCTCTCGATTGGAAAGCCGGCATCATACACACAACGTTCCTGCCACCAATCAGAACTTTGCGTCTTTGGAACGTTTGGCGTTTTATCCTTTGTCGGGGCTTCTCCTGGGTGTTCGTACTACGGTCCGGGCGCGAGCGCGTGCCGCGTCACGGGGCCCGAAACGCTCTTGTCGCCCACGGTGACGAAGAGGAGGCCATCGTTGCGCAGCAACGTCCAGCGGGTGTTGCGATCGGTGAGCGATGCGAGCTCCTCGAGGAATGCCGGCTCGAGGGCGTAGATCTCGATCTGGTCGGCCTTGTGGATGGCGCGGCTGCGCGCCGCCTCGACGAGCAGGCCGGGGTCGTGCTGCGTGAACACGACGACGCGGGGCGCGGCCTTGCTGGCCTTGTGGAGGCGATCGGCGGTCGGCGTGCCAACCTCGATCCAGGCGCGGACGGCGCCCTGCAGGTCCTTGATCCAGAGCGCCGGCTCCTCGGTGGCCGAGAGGCCCTTTCCGAAGGCCAGGCCCTCTTCGTAGAGGAGCGCGTAGGCGATGACGCGCGTCAACATGTAGGGCATCGACTCCGAAGGATGGCGCGCGACGCGGAGGTCGAGCGCTTCGTACACGCCGCGGTCGACGTCGGCGAGCTCGATGCGGAGATGATAAACGGTCGACTGCAGGGCCACGACCGCACTCTACGGCAAACGAGGCCCGATCGAGCGGCGCGCGTGACCCGGTTCGTATCGTCCTGTTTCTGCGCTACCCTACGCGGCGGTGTTCGGGCTCTACAAAGACGTGGCCGTCCTCGCGGCGAAGCGCGCCGCGCGCTCCTGGTTGGCGGCGCTATCGATCCCCGTATATGCGCTCGTCGTCATGGGCGCGGCGCAGGTGGCTGCGCCCCTCGGCATGATCGGCGGCATGATCGTCGGCCTCGTCGCGGCCGCGTGCTTCGGCGGGTATCTGTCGCTCTTGAGCTCGGCCGTCGAGGGCAGTCGGATCCGCTTCGCCGATCTCAAGCACGGCCTGCGCGCCGTCTGGGACGTCGTCAGCGTGTTCTTCGCGCTGTGGATCTTGGGGTTGGGCGTCAGCATGCTGCAGAAGATGGCCGGGCCGAACGCCGCCGCCGTCGGCGGCGTCGCGGCGCTCGCCGCGGCGATCTTCTTCAACGTCGTGCCCGAGCTCATCTACCAGAGCCGCCATCGCTCGTTCGCGCTGCTCAAGGAGTCGGCGAGCTTCGTCATGGCGAACCCGTTCGCGTGGTTTCCGCCCAACCTCGTCTTCGCCTTCGTGATCCTCTGGGCGACCGGCACGCTCACGCTCTCCTCGCCCGGCGCGCTGCTCGTGCGCCTCGCGCAGCTCGGGTCGGCGGGCGGCGTCCTCGCCTTCGTGGGCAGCGCGCCCCTCTGGATGGCGCCCCTGCTCATCGCCTTCGTCCATTTCGTCATGGTCTTCCGCGGGCTCCTCTACAAGGAGCTCGGTGCGGGCAGCACGCGCATGCGCGCCTTCCGGCGCAGCATGGGCACGTGACGGGCGCCGCCGTGAACGTCCGCCGCTCGGGACGGCCGTGAGCGCGCCGCCCCACGTCGTCATCGTCGGTGCCGGCTTCGGTGGGCTCGCGACGGCGCGCGTGCTCGCCGGCGCGCCCGTGCGCGTCACGATCGTCGATCGCTCGAACCACCACCTCTTTCAGCCGCTGCTGTACCAGGTTGCCATGGCCGCGCTCAGCCCGGCCGAGATCGCCGTGCCCATCCGCGCGGTCTTCCGCGACGCCTCGAACGTGTTCGTCCTCATGGCGGAGGTCCAGTCCTTCGACCTCGAGCACAGGAGCCTCGCGCTCGGCGATGGGACCACGCTCGAGTGGGACTATCTCGTCGTGGCCGCGGGCGCCGAGACGAACTACTACGGTCACCCGGAGTGGTCGCTGTACGCACCGGGGCTCAAGTCCATCGAGGAT
>DATKFB010000070.1:0-2529 GCA_035544435.1 Polyangia bacterium | reverse complement strand
CCCGTCGCGAGCGCCGGCTCGTACACGCCGTGCGGCCGCACGACGAGGAGCTTGTCGCCGGCGAGCCGCGCTTCCTGCCGCGTGGCCCACACGCGCCCGACGACGCGCCCCAGGATCACGCCGCGCCCTTCCGGCCCGCGGCGCGCGCCAGCTCGGGCGTCGCCCCGTCGACGATGCCGACGACAACGTCCTTGTCGGCCACGGTCTCACCGACGGTGACGTCGCGAACGCGCGAGCCGCGCGCGACGAGGACGCGGTCGCCGGGTCCCGCGTCGAGCGCGTCGACCGCGACGAGCACGCGCGCCGACCGACCCGTCGCCCCGAGGGGACGGACGAGCAACAGCTTCTGACCGGCGAGCGTGCCGGCCTGCCGCGAAGCCCACAGCCGCCCGACGACCTCGCCGATGACCATGGGGCGCCCCGGCGATTACTTGCGGGCCCGGGACTTGGTCCGCTTGGCGGCGGGCGCCTTCGGCGCCGCGGCGGCCTTCGGCGCCTTCGGCGCGCGCGGCGCTTTTGCCTTGGCCGCCGGCTTGTCGACTGACACGGGCGCGGCGCCCGACTTGCGCTTGGCGCGGCGCTCCGCCGCCTCGAGCATGTCGACGAGCCGCCCGTTCGAGAAGCTCTCAAGCTTGGAGACGTAGTCCTTGTCCTTGCCGTGCCCGACGCCCGCGGCGGCCGCCGCCGCGAGCTGGTCGTGCCCGCCCTGCGCCTTCACCTTGGTGGCGACGACGTGCAGTCGGAGGAGCTTGCTGTTCGCCGCGCCGAGCAGGCGCTTGCGCAGATCGTCCTTCGGCTCATCACCGGCATCGACGAGGCCGACGAGCTTGTCGACCAGCTTGTCCTTACCACCGAACTCTTCTTTGACCCGTGCGAGCGGGCTGGGGCTAGGCATGGTGCGCGTTTCTCCTGAGAAGGGGGCGTATTTACCTCAAAAACCTCCCGAAGGGAAACGACTTTCGGCCCCGCCATCTCCAGAGGTTCGGCAGATCGAGCTCGACCGCCTCGAAGGGCTCCGCACGAAAGTCCGGCCGCGCCGCATCGAGAGGGGTCGCCCACCTTACCACCCGACCAGACGGGTGCCTCAAATTGACGGACGACGGCACGACTGCGATCATCCGAATCGGATACCGGACGCGCACCGCCGACCCCGGAACCAATCCTTTAAAGTGAACCGCTTCGATCTCGCGATCGTCGAGCTCTTCAGCCAGTCGCGGCTTCACCCGCACTGGCTGCATCAATTCGTCGAGGAGTGCGTGGCCGGCAACGATCTCCTCAAGGGAGGCCTGCTGCTCGCGGTGCTTTGGTGGCTCTGGATGGAGCCGCACCCAGAACAAGCCCGCCGTCGCGAGCTCATCGTCGTTGCCATCATCGCGGCGATGATCGCCGCCGCGCTCAGCCGCGCTTTCGCGAATTTGGTGCCGTTTCGCGCGCGGCCCTTCAGCACCCCGGGTCTCCGTCTGGAGGTACCGCCCGCGCGGCTGTTCGACCTGAAGGGTGGATCGTTCCCGAGCGATCACATGGCGCTGGCGTTTGCGCTGGTCACGGGCGTGTTCTTCATCCGGCGGCGCGTCGGCGTCGCGCTCGCCGCCTACGTGCTCTTGGCCGTCGGTCTGCCGAGGATGTACCTCGGCATCCACTGGGCCACCGACATCATCGGCGGCACGCTGCTTGGAATCGCGGTCGCATCGCTCCTCGGCGCGGCCCGCATCCGCTCCGCGCTGACGGCGCCCCTCTTTCGTCGCATGCAAGCCAGCCCTGGGGTTTTCTACGCCTGCATGTTCCTCGTCTCCTTCGGCCTGATGACGAGGTTCGACAGCTTTCGCGTGCTCGCGAGCTGGAGCGCGCACGGCACCGCCGACGTCGCAAAGACCGTGGCGCATCGGTTGTCGTCCCAGTAGCCGCAGGCCGGCGTGCGGTCACGCAGCGGGCGCTGGCCCCGCTGCGTCGACGCCCGCCATGAGCCGCATCAAGGCGGCTTGATCGGCCCCGCGCGCAAGCTCGCCGACGAGGCGTCCCTCGCGCAGCACCAGCATGCGCGACGACAGGGCCAGGAGCTCGGGCAGCTCGCTCGAGATGAGCAGCACGGCGGTCCCGGCCTGCGCCAGCTCGCGAATGAGGGCATGGATCTCGGCCTTGGCGCCGACGTCCACGCCGCGAGTCGGCTCGTCGAGCATCAAGAGGCGGCAGCGTGCCGCCAGCCACTTCGCGAACACGATCTTCTGCTGGTTACCGCCCGACAGGCCGGCGGTCGCGGCGCCGAGGTTGGGGGCCGGCATGCGCAGGCGGCGAAAGGTCTCTTCGCCCAGCGCGCGCTCGGCACCGCGGCGCAACCATCCCCAGCGCGCGAGAGTCGACAGGACCGGCAAGGTCAGGTTCTGGAGGGCCGTGAGATCGAGGACGAGCCCCTGGCCCTTGCGATCCTCGGGCACGAGCCCCACGCCCGCGCGCATCGCCGCGACGGGGGCGCCGCCCGGAAGCCGCTCGCCCGCCACATCGACGCGCCCGCGCGCGTCGGCGTCCAGCCCG
>DATKFB010000069.1:0-3229 GCA_035544435.1 Polyangia bacterium | reverse complement strand
TGGCCGTTGTCGTAGCGCTGGCCGTAGGCGCCGCGCCGCAGCCGCGTCTCGGCGAACAGCTTCTCCTCGATCTTGTTCTTCTTCCGCAGCTCGATCTGCGTCTCGAAGATGTCGATCTCGCGTCCCCACGCCTCGGGGATGCGCTGGCCCAGCGTCTGCTTCCAGGTCTTGCTCGATGGGTTCATCTGGTCACCAAAAGGGAGCCCCTATATGCCACGAATCGTGGCGTTTTTGCCGAGCGTCGCGGGCCGAGCCCGCCGCGCGCTTGCCATGGCTGTCCACTATACTAGACAGATGTCCCGAGCGCCAGCGGGGGCCCTCCGCGGCCCCGCCGTCACGCCGGCGCGGGCCCCGGCAGCGTGCGCAGCTTGGCCTTGAGCATGGCCTGGAAGTCCTTCGCGCCCGTGCCCTCGAAGGGGACGTCGATCCACAAGAGGGCCGGCGAGCCGTGCGCGACCTTGCGCGCCTTCTGGCCGACGGGCGAGAGCCCCTCCCACACGATGGCTGTCTGCGCGGCGGGATCGAGCGCGACGATACCCATCAGGCGGTCGTCGTGGATCACGATCGAGCACAGCGACTGGGGCCCGCGCACGTAGCGATAGGCCCAGCCCGTCTTGGGGCCGTAGTAGTAGAGCTCCTCGCTGACGCCGGGCTGCTTCTTGAGGAACGCGCGCACGGCTTCGAAGCGCTTTCCGACGGCGAGCGGCAGGCGTGCGCCGAACTCGGTCTCGTTCGGCGGGAGGTTCTTCTTGGGGAACGCGGCGCGCGGTTTGCGGGGCTTGAGCGGCGCCGGTTTCGGCGCGGGCTTGTCGGCCGCCTTGGCCGGGACGGGCGCCGGCCGCGCCACGGGTTTGGCGGCCGGTGTCGCGGGCGGCTTCGCGGCCGGCTTGGCCTTCGCCTTCGCGATCGGCTTGGCGGCGGGTCTGGTTCGCGCCTTCGGCTTTTTCGCCATCACGCCGCCGGCGTCGCGGTCGACGCCTTCTTGCGGTTCGCGAGCCAGCTCAACATGCCGGGCACGAGGGACACGAAGATGATGACGATGATGACTTTGTCGATCTGCTTCGTGATGGGCGGATAGGCCTTGCCCAGCGTGTAGCCAAGCATCGTCATACTCACGACCCAGCCGATGCCGCCGAAGACGTTGTAAGAGAGGAAGCGCTTGTAGCTCATGCGCCCGATGCCAGCGACGACGGGCGCGAACGTGCGCACGAAGGGCATGAAGCGCGCGAGCACGATCGTCTTGCCGCCGTGCCGCTCGTAGAACTCGTGCGTGCGCAGCAGGTGCTTCTTCGAGAAGAGCAGCGACTGCTCGCGCGTAAAGAGCTTGGGCCCTGACCGGGAGCCGATCCAGTAGCCGACGGTGTCGCCCACGATGGCGGCGACGATCGCGACGAGGTTGAGCGTCACGATGTCGAGGAGGGCCTTTTGGTCGGGGTTGGCAGTCGTGCAGTAGAGGCCGGCCGTCACGAGCAGCGAGTCGCCCGGCAGGAAGAACCCGACGAGCAGCCCGGTCTCCGAGAAGATCACGGCCGCGAGCAGCGCGAGGCCCCCGATGCGGATCAGCCCCTGGACGTCGTAAATCTTATGGAAAAGGCCGACGAGGTCGTGCATGGCGGGCACACTTTCCGCGAAAAGGCGGCGGATGTCTATTCGGCCGGCTCAGGGGACGGCGTGCGTCGCGAGGTACGCGCGCTCGTCGGCGGCGAGCGCGCGGTGCCAGATCGCCAGATCGTCGACGACGCCATCGACGACGCTCTGGCCCATGGCGACCGAGACGCCGCCCGGCGCGAAGCCGCCCACCTGAAAAGGGGCCTGCGTGGGCGCCGGCGTGTCGTGCACGGTGGCCGTCCCGACCGACGTCGAGTCGACGAAGAGCTCGACGGTGTCCCCTGATCGTTCGAAAACGACGTGGTGGAACACGCCGGGCGCCGGTGAGCCGCCGGGATCGGAGAAGGTGCCCCCCGCGGGCGATGGCAGGCCGTAGGCCCAGGCCGTGCGCGCCCAGCCCACGAACCAACCGCCGACGTTGTAGCCCTTGACGGCGACGAACTGGGCCGCGCCCGTCATGTTGAAGCTGATCCAGAAGCTCACCGTGAAGTCTCCCATCGTCAGGTTCAGCGACGGATCGTCGATGGGGCGCTGCGCGATGGGCGTGCCCCCGCCGGCGAGCTGGAGCCCCTTGCCGAAGCGTCCGGTCGCGAGGTGCAGACCCCGCAGGTCGAGGTCGAGGGCGTTCCCGGAGTGATCCTTTCCGTCGACGTCGAAAGACCACGCGCCCGCGAGCGCGCCGCGCAACGAGCCCGCCGGGTCGTTCCCGTCGGACGCGGCGTCGCCCGTTCCGCCGGCGTCCAGGCCCGCCGTCGAGAGCGCGCCGCCACAGGAGCAGAGGAGCAACGCACCCAGGCCCCAAATGGTTCGGCGCAGGATCACGCCGCGCAGGCTCGCCGATTGGAGCGCGCCGGTCAATCTGAGGCCGGCCGTCAATCCTTGCGCACGTACTTCGTGCCGTCGAAGACGAAGGTCGTCTTGGTCGCGGGCCCGCCGCCCTCGCACGGCGTGTCGCCAGCGCCGACCTCGCACCCGCCGCGCTTCGTGACCTCCGTGATCTCGATGCGCTTGGGGAAGTCGCCCGCGAGCGCCGCGGTTCCCACCGTCGTGATCGTGGCGCCGCCCTCGGCGCTGCGCATGCACCCGAGCGCCTCGTCGAAGATCTTGTGGAGCCGGAGGCCTCGGGCGACCCAGTACTCGCGCCGGGTCTCGCTCTGGCGCGGCGCCGCCACTGTGTGCTCTACCTGGATGACCTTCGTGGCCGCGCTCACGAGCGGCACGAACGCGAGCGCGTAGCCGAGGAGCTTGTTCGGCGGCTCGTCGCGGCGGGAGAGCGCGGTTCCCAGCGCGCAGAAGGTGCGGGTCCCGAGAGGCCTCAGGACTTGCACGAGGTGGATGGTCGGCTGGTCCTCCGCGCCCTCGACGCGGTAGCGGATCTCGAGGACGTGATCCGCCCGTTCGCCTGCCTCGAGCTGCACGGCCGTCTCCTCGACGCCGTCGAGCACGAGGCGCGGCTCACGGCCGTCGGGCATCTCGGGCTCGGGCAGGTCGAGCGCGAGCTTCACCTCGCCGAGCAGGTCGTCGCGGCGCTTGGCCGCGTCGGCCTGTCCGAGCGACGCCTTCCAGGCCGGCAGGTTGAGCTCGACGCGCGCCTCGGCGGGGCAGGCGGCGGGTGGCGGCG
>DATKFB010000068.1:0-3392 GCA_035544435.1 Polyangia bacterium | reverse complement strand
GCGCCGCTGACGTCAGCGACCCGACGCCCGGCACCGAATAGCGAGCTGGCGAACTCGCTGGGAAAGGCGTACCCCGACCCCGATCGGAAGCCGGCGGGGACCGCCCGTCAGGCGAGGCGTGTACGAGGCGCGCTCTTCGAGCTGCCCGTCCCCGCCCGCCAGAAAAGTGTGAGCGCGAGACAGTGGAACTCGGCGTCTGACGACAGCGTCACCACCGTCTTTACGACCTCGAGGTCGGGATGGTCGCGAAGCCACCTCGTGACTCTCTCGCCGAGGCGCTCTCGATCCCCGAACTTGGTTGCCGAAAACACTGAGACGCCGTCGAAGAGGTTCCTCGACGGCAGAGCTACGGGGTCGATGTCGGGCGTCGCCATTTTTTTGAGCCGTCGTGGTCTTCGGTCGGCAATATCAGGTCGCCGCCCTCACGGGTGAGGCGATCGGGGAAGCTGATCCTTGAGGAGCGTCTTGCCTGGTCATCTCGGGCGGTGGCGGGGCCGCTCCTCGCGAATCCATTTCATCTGGGCTCCACCACTGCAAGTTGCCCGCCATGGCGCGACGGCCGACGTCTTGGGCTCGGGGCCTTCGATTGACGGCAGCCCGTCGGGCGAACGAGCGCGCTCCCGTCGGAATCTCCTCGATCGAGGCCTCGCGCGACGTTCTTGCGCCGCCACCCGCCTGGCGCGCCTATTGCTCTTCGGGGGGAGCATCATGTTGATTGCTCTTCGCAGCGGATGTCGTCCCGTTGTTTTCCGCGCCCGTCAGGCCCTCTGGGCCGCGTGCCTCGGGTTGGCGGCGTTCGGTTGCGCCGGGCCCGGGTGGCCCGACGAGCCCGGAATTCCCGTGACGGTCAGCCGCGCGCGGAACCTCGACGCGGAGGAGGCCTTTGTCGACGGCCTGACGGCGCGACGCCTCGGCGAAACTGTGCCTGAGCCGATCGTCACCCCGGCGCTGCAGCACGCCATCCGCACGATCGCCGAGCGATTGCAGGCTGGCAGCCTCTCCGCCGAGCAGGCACGGCAAGTCAGCGAGGCCTGGGGGCGCGCCGTTTACCACCGCGACGTCGACGCTTGGGTCCTCGACTGCTCCGCCGGTCGGAAGATGCGGGTTCCATCCGCGCTCACCAGCAAGCCGACCGTCGTGATCTCCTACGCTTCGGCGCAGTTCCGACCCCGGTCGGCAAGTGCTGATCAGTGCGCGACGCTCGTCGTCAGCGCCAGGGGCGCCGATGCCGTGCGCGTGAGCCTGAGCGAGCGCTAAGCCTTTGAGCCAGGGCGTCGGTACGACGACGGTGCAGCGGCAAGCGGACCCGTCGAACCGTCGACGGCTGGATATCGAAGTGCCTCGGAATCGCGGCCCGGGGTTTCCGTTTTTCCCCGGTCGCGCGTGGTTTCGACGGCCGCCGGTCGGGCACGCCGTCGGAGCGCCGACGGTTCGGGCGCCCGCTCGTTCCCGATCGGCCCGATTGGGCGGAGGCGGCGCGTCGCCCCTTCGAGGCACGATTACTGCTTTAGAGCCCCGCATGTCCTCGACCTGCCGCAAAGACGCCTCCGTCCCCGTTCTCGTTACGGATGTGGCCACCCGGCCCATCCTCGTGCCCCGCGTGATCATCCTCGATGAGGACGGCGACGCCTGGACCCCGGTCATCCGCTCCATGCGCGAGCGGGGACTCGGCGTGCTCGTGGGCAGCGCCAACGACTCGGCGCTCGACGTCGTCACGGCCTGCGAGGCCGAGGTCGTAATTCTCGCGCTCGGGTCGCCCGCGCGCGCCGGCCTGGACTTCATGGCCCGCGTGAAGGCGGCCTCACCCGACACCGAGGTGATCCTGTTGGCCGGCGACGTGTCGGTCGAGGAGACGATCGCGGCCCACCGCGCGGGCGCCTACGACGTCGTGCGCCGGCCGTTTCAGCCGTGCGACCTCGGCCCGTCCATCCTTCGCGCAGTCGAAAAGCGAAGGCAAAAACGCGAGGCGGCCGCCGTGCTGCACGAGGGGCAGAGACTGCTGTCGGTCCGCGAACGCGAGCAGCTGCCGGCGCTCGCCGTCGAATTCACGCGGCGGGCGATGGGGGCCGACGTCGTGTCGCTCATGCTGAGGGACACCTCGGGGCGCCTCTACATCGCGCAGGCGCACGGTCTGCCGAGCGAGGTCCTCACTGGAACGCGGCTGCACATGGGACAGCGGATCGCCGGCCGCGCCGCCGAGCTGCGGACCCCCATCCTGCTCGATGACGAGCTCTCCAGCGACCCCCGCTTCGAGGACCTCGCCCCCTTCGGTCGCGTCCAGTCGAGCATCATCTACCCGCTGCTCGCGGGTGACCGCACCATCGGCGTCCTCAACATCGGGCGCTCCGCGCCCGACGGGCCCTTCGTGCGCGCCGATCTCGAGCGCGCCGGCGTCGTGGCGTCGCAGATCGTCCTCGCGCTCGAGACGCTCAAGCAGTGGCAGCGCACGGGCATGACGGATAGGCTCGCGATCGTGGGCCAGCTCGCCGCCAGCGTTGCGCACGAGATCAACAATCCGCTAGCGGCCGTCGTCGGCCAAAACGGCCTGGCCCTCGACACCGTCGAGGACGTCTTGGCGCGGCTCAGGTCGGGCGCGACGCCCGCGGCCGCCGAGCTCCGCACGGCGCTGCTCGACATCCGGAGCTGCCTCGAGGACACCCGAGTCGCCGCGTCCGCCTTGCAAGCCGTGGCGAGCGATCTCCGGACGGCCATCCGGGGCGACGCCACGCAGGCGCACACCTTCGAGGTGGCCGAGACGGTCCGGGCCGCCGTGCGGCTCGCCACGGCCGAGCTGAAGCGGCAGATCGCGATCGTCACGGACGTCGAACCGCGGCTCTTCGCCGCGGGCGACTCCGGGCTGCTGTGTCAAGTCTTCCTCAACCTCGTGCTGAACGCCAACCACGCGCTCAGAGCCGCGGCCACGCAGGCCCCCGAGATCAGGATCGCCGCCAGGCGCGTCGCGGGAGAGGTCCGGATCGACGTGACCGACAACGGACCGGGCATCGCGCTCGATGATCAGCGCCGCCTCTTCGAGCCCTTCTATCCGGGCTCGAGCCCGGGCGCGCGGACCGGCCTTGGCCTGTCGATCGTCAACGACATCGTCCAGGGATTCGGGGCGCGCATCGAGGTGTCGTCGCGGCTGGGAGAAGGGACCTCGTTCTCCGTGTATCTGCCCGAGGCGCCGATCGCGGCGACGAGCTTCGTTCGCGGCCTGGAAGACACGCACTCGGCCGAGGCCGTCCTTTAGCCGCGTCTCCGCGCGCCGGCGTATCCTCGGGGGCATGCGGCGGCGAACGATGCTCGGGGTCTCGGTCGTGGCGGCCGGCGTGATCGGCGCCGCCGTGATGGTCGCGCAGCGCGCGCGGCGCGAGGCGCGCGCCGAGGAGCTGGTC
>DATKFB010000067.1:0-3226 GCA_035544435.1 Polyangia bacterium | reverse complement strand
GCGGGGCGCGCGCCGCGCCAGCAAATCCCCGAAGGTGCTCTGCAGCGTCGCCCGGCCCGGCGGCAGAGGGAGCGGCGCGAACGGGAGAAACGACCAGGGGCGGAGCAGCGTGAGGCGTTTGTCCTGGAAGCGGGTCGCGCCGTCGCGCGCGATGCGCGCCGTGAAGCCCGGACCCTCATAGACGAGGTCGCCCGTGCCGTCCTTCGCGCGGTGCAGCTCGTAGGAGCGCTCGGCGGGCGCGCTCTTCCTCGGCGGTGCGATGGGCAGGAGCAACGACGGCGGCGGCATCGACGGCGCGGGCGCCGCGGCGGAGGGCGCGCCGGCGTCGCCCGCCGCGGCGAGAGCGAGAGCGAGCGTCACGATGAGCCCAGGCATGTTTCCTCTCGGACCGCGCGCCGGCCGGACCGGTTGTCCGCAGGCGACGCCCGTCTCCAGTATGCCGCAGAACCATCGGCCGCCGGCGGGAGTACAATAACCGCCCCATGACGGGCACCGACGGGAAGGGCATCGCGAAGAAGCTCGCCGCCTTGCTCGCGAGCGACGCGACGGAGCGCCAGATCGCCGCCGCCATCGTCGTGGGCGAGCTCGGGCTCCGCGATCCGGCGCTCGTCGCGGGGCTCGTCGCCATGGCGGGCAGCGGTTTGGCGCCGCTGCAGCGGCACGCCGCCGAGGCCCTCGGGCGACTGGCCACGCCCAAGGCCCTGCCGCACCTGCTGCCGCTGCTCGCGGCGCGCGACGAGGGCGTGAGGCGCGCCGCCGCCGGCGCCGTGAGCGCGTTCGGTGAAGCGGCGCTCCCCGCCTTGCGCGCGCGACTCGGCGCCACGGACGGCGAGGAGCGGCGGGCCGTCGAGGAGGCCCTGGCGCGCCTGGGGGGGAAAGCCGCGATCTCGACGCTGCTGGCCGGCCTCGACACGGCCGACGTCGAGAAGGCGCGCGCCGCGACGCTCGCGGCGCGGCAACCCATCAAGGACGCCGACGCGCGCGAGCGCCGCATGTACCTGACGGAGGTGCAGCACTTTCTCGGGCTCAAGAAGACCAAGGACTCGCCCGCGGCCACCGTGGCGGCGCTCCGCGTGCTGGGCTTCCTCGAGGACGAGACAGTCGTCCCCACGCTCCTCGACCACGCCGCGGGGAGCAAGCGCGCGCCCGAGGTCCGCGACGAGGCGCTCATCGCGCTGCGCTTCGTCGGGCGCTCCGTCGCTGGCGCCAAGAACACCAGCGCGCCGAAGACCGTGAAGTCTGCGGGCCCCGTCGCGGCGAAGGTCCTCGGCATCGCCGAAACGGCGCCGCTTCCCACGGCGCGCACGGCGCTCTTCACGCTGGCTTGCCTGCCGGTGCCGGGTGGCCTCGCGGCGCGCCTCGGCAAGCTCGCGGCGCACCCCGAGGCCGAGCGCGCGCGCCTCGCGGCCGAGCGGCTCGCGCAGATGCCGGGCCCCGAGGCCTCGCGCGCGCTCGGGCAGCTCTTGCTGGGCACGCGCGAACGCGCCCTCGCGGAGGCGGCGGCCACGGCGCTCTCGTCCCGTCCCGACGCCAACGTCGTGCTCGCGCGCGCGTTGCTCGACGCGCCCGACGCCGATCGCGCCGGCCTGCTCGCGCGCCTCCTGCGACCCCACTTGCGCGCCCTCGACGTCAAGACGACGCGCGCCATCCGCGAAGCGGCCGTCGGTCGCCTCGCGGCGGGGAAGCCCGCGTGGGAGCCGCTCCTCCAGGTCGCCCGCGAAGCCGACCCCGCCGCCACGGCCGCGGCGCTGCGCGCGGCCGGCACGAAGCTGCGCAAGTCGAAACCCGAGCGCGCCCTGGCCGCGCTGCGCGCGCTCGGCCGCGACCCCGCCGCCTCGCCCGAGGACGGCTACGCCTGGGCCACGCTCGAGCTCGCCGCCGGGCGGCGCGACGAGGCCTTTACGATCTTCGGCCAGCTCACGGAGCGGAGCTTCGATCTCGCGGCGGCGCTGCGCCGCGACCGCGGCCTCGCCGCCGAGACGCGCTACCAGATCGGCTTCCATTTCGCCGACCGCCGGCACCCCGCGGGCGAGGAGATCCTGAGCGCCGTCGCCGAGGCCGCCGGCCGCACCAAGGTGGGCCAGATGGCGCGCGCCAAGCTGCGCTCGAGCTACGCTCAATAGACGCCGTCTTCGGCCCGGCTCGCGCCGCGGTGGAGCCGCGCCGCGAGGCCGCCTTTTCGTGCAATAGTTCGCCATCATGCTCGCCGAAAACCAGACGCTGACGGTGCTGGGCTGCGGCACGATGGGCGAGGCCATCGTGCGCGGGCTGCTGCACTCGGGGCGGCTCAAGGCCGCGCAGGTCTTCGCGACCGATCGCCGCGCCGAGGTCGTCAAGGCCCTGCGCGAGAAGCACGGCATCCGCGCGGGGAGCGACAACGCCGAGGCCTGTCGCGCCGCCGAGGTCGTCGTCGTGTGCGTCAAGCCGCACGAGGTGGGCGCCGTCATCGGCACGCCGCAGATGCGCAAGGTGCTCGCGGGCAAGGTCGTCATCAGCATCGCGGCCGGCGTGCGGCTCGAGCAGCTCTCGGCGTGGTTGCCCGAGAGCCAGGTCATCCGGGCGATGCCCAACACGCCCTGCCTCATCGGCGAGGGCATGACCGTCATCGCGCGCGGCCCCGGCGTCACCGACGAGCAGGCCGGCAAGGCGCTCGAGATCTTCCGTTGCGTGGGGCGCTGCCTCGAGGCCGACGACAAGCTCATGGACGCCGTCACGAGCCTGAACGGCAGCGGCCCGGCCTTCGCGTACATCATGCTCGAGGCCCTCGCCGACGGCGGCGTGCACATGGGCCTGCGCCGCGACATGGCCGTCGAGATCGCCGCGCAGATGTTCCAGGGCGCGGCGCGCATGGTGCTGCAGACGGGCATGCATCCGGCGGCGCTCAAGGATCAGGTGACGACGCCCGCGGGCTGCACGATCGCCGGCCTGCTCACGATGGAGGACGGCCGCATTCGCTCGGTCATCGCGCGCGCCGTCGAGGAAGCGGCGGGTGTGGCCGCCAAGCTCGGCCAGAGCTGACCCGGCGTGTTCGATCCGCGTGTCCTCTTCACGCCCGAGGGCCTCGCGAGCCTCGTGAGCCTCGCCGTCATGGAGATCGTCCTCGGCATCGACAACATCGTCTTCGTCGCGATCCTCTCGCAGAAGGTGGCGGCGCCGCGGCGCAAGCGCGTGCGCAGCCTCGGCATCGGCCTCGCCCTCATCCTGCGCGTGGGCCTCCTGCTGATGC
>DATKFB010000066.1:0-3606 GCA_035544435.1 Polyangia bacterium | reverse complement strand
GGCGCGAGAAGGAGCCGCCGCCCGACACGGCGGCGCGCGCCGTCGAGGACGAGGCGCTCGCCGCCGTGGGCGCGACGCGGGAGGACTTCGCGCGCGCGGGCCGCGACCTTCCGGGCGCGCGCCGGCCGTACCTCGTGCCATTGACGCTCGGCGACCCCGCCGTGCAACCCGAACCTGGGCGCGCGGGCCAAAACGAAGTGGCCGCGCGCCTTCGCTTCACCTTGCCCGCGGGCAGCTACGCCACCGTCGTCGTCGCCGCGCTGGGCTGATCGGGCTCGTCTCGATGACGGACCTTCCGTGCTAGCTTTCCGTCACCTTCCGCCATCTTCGTCGAGGAGCGCATGCGTCTGACCGAACGAATCTTGGGTTTCACTTTGCTCGGCTCCGAGTGGGTCCTGTGGCTCCTCATCGGCCTCTCGCTGCTGTCCGTGACGATCATGGTGGAGCGCGGCATCTTCCTGGCGGCCGGGCGCGTGGACTTCGAAGCGCTCGGCAAGGAGCTGCTCTCGTTCCTCAAGGACGGAGACGCCGCCGGGGCGCGCCGGGCCCTCGCCGGCCAGCGCGCCCCCGAGTCGAAGATCGCCTCGGCCGGGCTCGAGCAGTACGACCGCGGCGCCGAGGCGATGTCCGAGGCCATGGCGAGCGCGAAGTCGCGCCTGCGCCTCGATCTCGAGCGCAACCTGGGCGTCCTCGGCACGCTCGGCAACAACGCGCCCTTCATCGGGCTGTTCGGCACGGTCCTCGGCATCATCAAGGCGTTCGCCGATCTCGCGCACAACCAGAGCGGCGGCGCGGGCGCTGTCATGTCCGGTATCTCCGAGGCGCTCGTCGCGACGGCGGTCGGCCTCATGGTCGCCATCCCGGCGGTCATCGCCTACAACTACTTCCAGGGCAAGGTCCGCGGGTCGCTCGGCCGCGTCGACGCCATGGCGCACCTCCTCCTGTCGGCCGTCGCGAAGCCCGCCAAGGAGACCTGATCCGTGGCCGGCGGCGCGAACTTCGGCGGCGGCGACGACGAGATGCAGACGATCGTCGGCATCAACGTCACGCCCCTCGTCGACATCACGCTCGTGCTCCTCATCATCTTCATGGTGACGGCGTCGTACATCGTCAGCCCCGCCATCAAGGTCGATCTGCCCAAGGCCGCCTCGGGGTCCGAACAGACCAAGACGACGCTGTCCATCACGATCTCGAAGGATAACGCCGTCTATCTCAACGGCGAGCGCAGCAGCGACGGCCGCATCGTCGACTACATTCATGGCGAGCTGCCCAAGAATCCCGACCTGCAGGCCATCATCGCCGCCGACAAGGTCGTGTCCCACGGCGACGTCATCCACATCATCGATCTCGTGAAGCGCTCGGGGGTGCACCGCTTCGCGCTCAACGTCGACCCCGGGAAATGACGCCGTGACCGTGGCCGGCGGAGGTCTCGCGGGCCTCGAGGAGCTTTGGGGGGAGCACCGGCCCCGGGCGCGCGGCGCGTTCATCGGTACGGCGGTCGCCCTCGGCCTGCACGTCGCCATTGCGGCGGCGCTCGTTCACGTCGACATGAGGCTGTCGCGCGGCGACAGGACGATCGAGATGGAGGTCCAGGAGCCGCCCCCCCCGCCGCCCGACGTCCGTCCCGAACCGCCGCCCCCGCCGCCCCCGCCCGAGGTGAGACCGCGCCTCGTCGTGCGTCACGCGCCGGCCCCGACGCCGCCGCCCGAGGCCCCGCAGCCGAGCGAGGCGCCCCCCAAGGCGGACGAGACGCCACCGGTCTTCGGCGTCAGCCTCGACTCGACGGTCGGCGACGGGCCGGGGCTGGCGGTCCCGGTCGGAAACACGCTCATGACCAAGCAGCGCAAGGCCGGGCCGCCGGGCGCGCTCCCGGCCGCCACGGGCGATCCCGATCGCTTGCCCGCGCCCGTACCGGAGGTCTTCATCTCGGAGCAGCCGCGCCTCGTCCGCGAAATAAAGCCGATCTACCCGCCCGAGGCCCGTCGCATGGGCCTCGAGGGCCACGTCCTCTGCAAGGTCTACGTGGACGAAAAGGGCGACGTGCGGCGGGTAACCGTCCTCGAGAAGGCCGGACACGGATTCGACGAGCTGGCCCGCGACGCGCTCATGAAGTACAAGTTCTCGCCGGCGCGCACGGGCGACGGGAAGGCCGTGCCCACGAACATCCCGTTCAAGATCACGTTCGTCAACGAAGACGCCCAATGAGGCCGTGTGACCCAATGAGGCCGTTGAGAGAAGCGGCCGTGTGAGCAATCTGAAGAGACGCCGAGCCAATAGCCAATAGATAGACTTCGTACCCCCTCCGGGGATATCCTGAGCCGGCCTATTTCTGAGGCTACCCCGCTCGGGACCCCGGATGACACCCACGCGTCGGCCGCCCCTAAGACTCATATCGCTTTTCTGGTTCGCGGCGCTCCTCACGGTTCCGACGTCCGTCCGCGCGCAAGCGCAGGTGCCGTTCCAGCGGACGATCGACGCGAACCTCTTCCAGCCCGCGATCGGCCCGCGGAACTTCCTGACGATCGAGGGCGCCGACGTGCCCGATCACAAGCGGCTCTCGTTCGGCCTCACGCTGAATTACCAGAGCCGGCCGTACTCTCTATTCACGACGGGCACGACGATGGGGACCTCGTACCTCATCGACCACCAGCTCGCCGGTGAGCTCGACGCCGCGATCGGGCTCTTCGAGCGCTACCAGATCGGCGTCGGCCTCCCGTACACGGCGTACCTCACGGGCGACGCCGCCGACGCCATGGGCGAGGCCACGGGCGGGCGGCTGCACGAAAACGGCCTCGGCGACATGCGCATCGAGGCCAAGGCCCAGCTCGCGACGCTGGGCGACGACGACCAATACTCCCTCGCCGCGTCTGGCGGCTTGACGCTTCCCACGAGCAAGAGCGTCACGGACGCCGCCTACCTCGGCGACAAGAGCGTCACGGGCCGCGTCAAGGCCATCGGCATGGTCTCGCTCGGCAAGGTGCGCGCCGCCGCCAACCTGGGGCTGCTCTTCCGCGGCACCTCGTACGCGTTCGCGACCCAAATGGGGCACCAGATGCTCTACGGCGCCGCGGCCTCGTACGAGCTCGAGCACCGCATCGAGGTCATCCTCGAGCTCTTCGGCCGCAGCGGCCTCGCGGCCTTCGACCAGTTCTACACCGACGTCAACCCGTTCGAGGTCGACATCGCGGGGCGCTGGGGCGTGACGAGCATGGTCTCCGTCCTCGCGGGCGGCGGCAAGGGCGTCGGCACGGGCATCGGCGCGCCGCAGCTCCGGCTCTTCGCGGGCGTGCAGTTCAATCCCGACTTCCGCGACCGCGACCACGACGGTGTCTACGACGTCGACGACAAGTGCCCCGACCAGCCCGAGGATCGCGACGGCTTCCAGGACAACGACGGCTGCCCCGATCTCGACAACGACAACGACGGCATCCCCGACGCCGTCGACAAGTGCCCGAACGAGCCCGAGGACCTCGACCAGTTCGAGGACGCAGACGGTTGTCCCGACCCGGACAACGACAAGGACGGCATCCCCGACATCAACGACGCCTGCCCGAACGCGCCCGAAGACGGCAAGGGCAAGCGGCCGCACGACGGCTGCCCCTCGAC
>DATKFB010000065.1:0-5144 GCA_035544435.1 Polyangia bacterium | reverse complement strand
TGCGAGGCTTGCCACGGCGCCGGCTCGGCCCACGTGGCCTCGCCCCGCGAGCCGGGCAAGATCGCGCGCCAGGTGGCGGCGTCGGTTTGCCTCGGCTGTCACACGCCCGATCAGACGGACAAAGGCTTCGACTACCCGGCGTTCCTGGGCGCCGTCGTCGGGCCGGGACACGGCGCGCCAGCGCCGTGACCGGCCGCTCGCGGTCTCCTCAACGGCCGAACGTCTTCGGATCCTGGAGCGCCTGCCAGAAGCGCGCGGTGGCGGCGGCGTTGTCTCCGCGGGTCACGGCCCAAACGCGCCCGGCGGGCCCCGCCGTGAGCGTGGGAACCTGGCCGCCCGCCGGCGGCGTGGCGCCCGCCGCCGAGGCCGTCAACACGTCGAGGGAGAACGTCGGCAACGCCGTGGCATACACGCTGCCCTGATCGGCGGCCTCGTGGAGCACCAAGATGTCGGCGAGCTTCCCGGACATCCAGGCCCCGAACGGATTGGCGGGCAGCTCGGCGGCGCGCGCCGGCGGGACATCGTCTCGCTGGGCGTAGTAGGTGTTGACCTGAACGTAGCGGTAGCGGCTCACGACGATCTCGCTGGCCCAGGGGTCGAGGTCGCCGTTCGGCCAGCCGGCGGAGATGCTCGTGCCCGTGGTCTGCCCGAGCGACGAGACAACGACCACCTGGTCGGCCACGCGATGGTCCATGAGGTACGCGTCGGCCAGGTCGGTCAGCGCCGCGCCCGTCGCGACGACGACGGGGCGCAGCGGTTGGCTGAGGCGCGCGGCCGTGGCGATGATGAACAGCGCCCCGTCAGAGTGATTGGGCGCCGTCGCGTCGATGTCGCCGCTCGACGGCCGCACGAGCGGGGGCGCGACGCTCGCGACGGGATCGGGGACGTTTCGCATGCCGCTTCCGCGCGCGGCCGCGACCATGTCGCGCCAGGCCTGCACGTTGTCGGCGAGCGAAGGATAGATCGCCGTCGCGTCGACGACGATACCGGCGAGGCGCAAGTTACCCGAGCCCGCGAGCATGAGCGCGACCTCGCCCTGCCAATTGTCGCGCGCGCCGTCGTTGTTCAGGATGATCGGGTTGCGCTCGTCGACGGGCAACGCACCGTGGGGATGATCGGAGCCGGCGTCGAGGTTGACGTTCCCGCAGGCGGCCCAAAGCGGGAGCACGCCCGCGAGCGCGGCCCTCGAGACTGCGACGAGCGCGCCCGCCAGCCCGGCGGCCGGGGCGGCCGAGCGCGCGCCTCGCCTCACGGCCTTTCGCCCAGGGCGTCGTTCATGCGCGCGAGCAGCATGCTGCGCGGGAACCGCTTGCGAAACGTCGCGGCCGCGCGCCGAGCGTCTTCCGATCGATGCGCGCTCGCGAGCGCCAGCACGCGCAGGGCCTCGCGTTCCTCGGTGAGCTGGCCGTTCGGGAACCGTCGTTCGTGCTCCGCGATCGCGGCCAGCGCCGCCGTGACGTCGGCGCGCGCGACGGCGGCGCGCGCCGGCTGCAACACCTTGAGCTCGAGGGCGTAGCCCTCGGCGCGCGTCAGCGTGCGAGGCGGCGCGACGACGGGTCGGGGCGCCGGGGCCGTTGCGGCGGGCGCTGGCTCGTCAATCGAAGGAGGTAAGGGCAAACGCGCCGCGGGCGCCGCGCCGGGAGCGCCACGCAGCGTGGGCTCGGCCGCCGCGGCCCAGAGCCTGGCCTTAATGGCCGCCGTCGCGAGCGTCCCAGCGACGAGGACGCTGGCCACGGCGGCGGCCCAGTGCCATTTCCAGGAGAAGACGGGTTGCGCCGCCGCGTGCGGCGACGAGGCCGACTTCGACAACGCGGCGCGCGCGCGCAGGAACGCCCGGCGCCTGAAGTCGTCGGGCTGCGGGACGACGTCGCGCTCGCTCGCGAGGAGCGCCTCGACGTCCGGCGAGAGCGGCTCGACCACGGGAGGCTTCATCGCCCGGCTCCGCGCGCCAGGCCGCTGCGGCGGTCTTGCCGACGGACGGCGCTCTCGAATTCCTTGCGCGCCTTGCGCAGGCGCGAGTACGCCGTGAACAGGGGAATGGACAACGCCGACGCGATGTCGTGCATGGCCGCGCCGTCGAGGTCATGCATGACGAGCACGGCCCTCCGCGGCAGCGGCACCTGCTCGAGCGCCTCGAGGACGCGCGCGCGCGCTTGCGTCGTCACGGCCGCCTGGTCGGGGTACGGACCGGCGTCCGCCACCTCGATCCATGCATGCGGCACCTCGCGCGCGGCGCGCTTCCGGTGCGCCGAGGCAACCCGAAAGGCGATGCCGAAGAGCCAGGGTCGCAGCGGCAGCGACGGATCGTAGTCCTGCCAGCGCCGGTAAAGCACGAGAAAGACCTCGTGGACCAGGTCCTCGACGTCGGCGGCCGGAATCCCAAGGCGTCGCAAGGTTCGGCATAGGTAGTCGAATTCTCCTTGGAAGGCGCCGAGGCAATCAGGTCGAGCGCTCATTTCGAGCCGGGCATGCGCCAGTGAAGACTCGGTCGCCACTGTCTTCATTGTGGCCGGGCCCGAGACCTTGTCATCGAAAAAGCAGGGCCACGTCGATTCCCACGGCGAGCCCGAGGGCGGGGGTTCTCCAAACCGGCAACTGGTTCACGTTGACGGTTCGCGGCGTGAGCGTGTAGGCGCCGTCCGCGTGGAGCACGGCGGCGAGGCGCGCCGAAAGAGGCTGCGCGAAGGCGCCGCGCAGTCCGACGCGGGCCGTCGTGGACGCTGGCGTGTGGGCGTCGGCGACGCCCAGGCCCGCGCCCCGCAGCCTTCCCAGGGCCACGAGTGGGCACAGCGCGAACCGGCGCAGGTGACCACAGACGGCGAGCGTACCGGCGAGCGTGCTCGCCTGAAAGCCGGTGCCGTCCGCCTGACGAAGCGTCACGGGGAGGGTCGCGCGCGCGCCGAGGTCGAGCGAGAAGGCGCGAAGGCGTGCCGCGACGCCGAGCTCGGCGCCAACGCTGGCCGACGGCGCCTCCCCGAACGACCCGACGGGGCCGAGGTTGGCGGAGAACGACGCGCGCGGCCTCGGAGCGGGCGTCGGCGTGGCTGTGACCGTCGGGGGCGTGATTTCGCGCGCGGGGGACACGACGGCGGGCCGAGGTTCGAGGGACGTCCCGAGGAGCTGATTGAGGAACTGGATCTGGACGGCGAGCGCGAACGTCATCCCGCGCACGAACTCCGCGCAATCTCGATTGGCCGACGACAGGCGCCGGTCACCCTCGTTCGCGCCCGCCGCGTCCGACCAGACGAGCGCGCCCTCGAGACCACGCTCGGACGGGAGAACGCGCGCGTCGATGTGATGCGCGGCCCCGTCGCGGAACGGGTCGGTGCCGAGCTGCTCGACGACATGGCGGCGAAACTCGTCCTCGCCGGGACAATCGCGCAGAGACGGATCGACGTCGTAGCGCAGCGACACCGAGAGCGGCGTCGCGCTCCGCGCGGTGCCCGCAGCGGCGAAGACCGTCAGCGAAAGGCACACCGTCCACGCGCCGCGCCGGGTCACGCCCCATGACAGCACGACGAAATCTCCATGACAACAACGCAGCCGTCGCGACAAAGCCAGCTGCGACGAAGACTGGCTCGACGACAGTCGTCCCCCGTCGGGCGCCACGGCGCCCTATGGAACGATGATGATCTTGCACATGGCGCTGCAGCCCGGCGTCCCGTCACACTCCTCGCCGTTGGCCACCTGGATGCGGCCGTCACCGCAGTAGGGGCCGAGCACACAGCTCTTCGTGCAGGTGCCGGCGCCGTACGCCGTGTCCGAGTTCGCGGCGCCGTTGTCGCAGACCTCGGGGCCGTTCACGACGCCGTCGCCGCAGTGGGGCGCGAGCGTGCAGTCCTTGTTGCAGGTTCCGTACGAGCCGTCGTTGACGCCGTTGTCGCAGGCCTCGCCCGGATCCTTGAAGCCGTCGCCGCACTTGAGCTTGCAGTGCACATCGCACGTACTCGTGATCAAGCCGTTGTTGGCCCCGTCGTCGCATGCCTCGGGCGGCTGCACGGTGCCGTCGCCGCAGGACGGGATGGGCACGTACATCTTGCAGTCGGTTGTACACGAGCCCGGCTGACCGCTGTTGACGCCGTCGTCGCAGCCCTCGTTGGCGTCGACGGCCTTGTCGCCGCAGTAAGGGGCCGGCTTGCAGAGCACGGTGCAGACGTTCTTGCCGTACGCGGTCGCCACGGGCTGGTTCTGCGCGCCGGCGTCGCAGATCTCTCCCGCGCCCGTCTGGACGATCATGTCGCCGCAGCGCGGGCCGAGCACGCAGCCTGGCGCGCAGTTGCCGTAGCTGCCGTCGTTCTTGCCGTCGTCGCATTGTTCGTTGCCGTTCTTGATGCCGTCGCCGCAGCGCGGGCCGAGCGTGCAGTCGGGGTTGCACTTGGCGTAGCCGCCCGTGTTCAGGGCCGTGCCGCTGTCGCATTGCTCGCCCACGTCGAGCTGACCGTTGCCGCACTTCAGCTTGCACGTGGCGTCGCACTTGCTCGTCGAATTGCCGTTGTTGGCGCCGTCGTCGCAGGTCTCCCCCGCGCTCGTCTGGACGACGTTGTCGCCGCAGCGCGGGCCGAGCTTGCAGCCGCTCGTGCAAAAGCCGTAGCCTCTGCCGTTGTTGACGCCGTCGTCACACTGCTCGTCGTAGGCGCCGTCGACCTTACCGTCGCCGCAGTAGGGCGCGAAGACGCAGCCGGGTCCGCAGACGAGCTTCGAGCCGCCGTACGGCGAGAGGTTGACGCCGTCGTCGCACTGCTCGTTGCCGTTCTTGATGCCGTCGCCGCAGCCGGGCGGCAGCGTGCAGTTCGCGTTGCAGGTGCCGTAGGCGCCCGTGTTCATGGCCGTGCCGAGGTCGCAGGCCTCGCCCGCCGTGACGATGCCGTCGCCGCACACGGCGGAGCACACGCTGCGCGTTCCCGAGAAGTTGCTGAGCGTCAAACGGTAATTCGACGCCGTCGTGTGACGTTCGGCTTGAAAGACCACGATCTCGTACACGCTGCCGATAGCGAGACCAAGATTGACGACGTGACCGTTGGTCTTTGTGACGGAGTTGCACGTGCCCGTCTTGGTCGGGCCGGGCGCGACGAAGTCGCACGCGTACCCGGTTCCGTTCGCGGCGTCGAGCGTGATGGTCCCCTCTTCTCGCTGGTGCAGGCCAC
>DATKFB010000064.1:0-22734 GCA_035544435.1 Polyangia bacterium | reverse complement strand
CTCGTCCCGCTGGCCGCCTCGGTCTCGAGCCGGCCGATCTCCGTCCAGCCGACGGGCTTGCCCTTCTCTGTGTACTCGACGCGGAAGGCGATCTTGAAGGTCCCGCCCTTCGGCTGCTCCCCTTTGCCGAGCACTTCCATGGGGAAGGCCCGCCAGAGCGCATCGGCCCAGTTCTTGACCGTCTGGTCACGCTTGTCGGGTGTCTTGGCGGGCGCGTAGCCGTCCAGGGCGGCGCTCTCTCGTCCGAGGTGGACGTACTCCTTGCGCTTGCCGTTCACCGACAACGTGAGGCGGTCGAAGTCCTTCGTCTCGAAGGCGTGCAGGCGCGAGTCGACGAGACGCCGGGCGTTCGACAGATCGGTTAGGACCTGGCGAGGCATGAGATAGACGCGACCGTCGCGCGTGTCGCGCAGGAACGCCTCACCGTTTTGGGCATTGGCGGCGACGCCGATGTCGTACTTGTGCGTGTCTCCGCGGACGAGGAGCTCGAGGTGACGCGTCGGCGCTTCGAGGCCGAGCTCCTTGAGCTTGGGCCCCTCGATGACGCCAAAGGCGCGTGGCGCCACGAACGGCGCGAATTTGTCGGCCAGCTTGAGCGCGTCGGCGTTGCCGCGGAGCTCGCGCGCGGGCGACGGCGGGGGCGGCGGCGTCGGGGCCTCGCCCGCCTTCGCGGCCGGCGCCTTCCTCTTGGCCTCGACGTGCAACCGGATGCCGGGCTCGCCGTCTTCGGTCTGGCGCTCGAGGCCGAGGATGTTCTCGTCGTCCTCGTAGCGGACGCGCGCGACGTCGGCCTTCGAGGCGTCGATGATGGTGACCTCGCCGGGCGCGCGCTCGGGCTCGCGCTGCCACGTCAGGTGCGCCGCGAGGAGACCGGCCACCGCGAGGCCGCCCTGCAGCGCCGCGGACCGGCCCGTCACGACGCCGCCCCCTGCGCGCGAGGGGCGGGCTTGCCCGCGTCCTTGCGCCGGCGCTTCGTCGTGACCCAGCCCACGCCGAGCACGAGCGCGGGCGCCAGGAAGATCGTCGAGTAGAACCAGGCCGCGTCCTGCTTGCGCGTGTGCGTGATGGGCAGGTCGACCTCGCTCGAGACGAGCCCCTGGAACGCCTCGTCGCCCATGAGCCAGTGCATGGAGTCGAGGGCCAGGAGCTCGTTGCCCGGAGCCTGGATGGCCTCGTCGGCGATCCAGTCTGAGTCGGCGATGACGAAGACGCGCGCGAGGCCCTTCACGACGGCGCCCGAGAGCTCCCAGGCGCGTCGATCTTCGCCCGGATCGGGCTGGAAGTTGTTGTTCTTGTCGGGGAACGTCGCGTGGTGCGCCTTGATGGGCGCGTCGACCTGAATGTCGATGGGGCGGCCTCGCTTGGCGTCGATCCAACCGGCGCCGAGGAAGATCGCGGGCGCGCGCGCGCCGAGCCGCGACAGCGTCGTCACGGACGGGTGTGACGAGAAGGTCGCCGTTACGATGTTCGTGCGGTCGGCGTCGGTGTGCGTGCGCCGGACGAAGGCCTGGTCGTTCGCGAGCGTGACGTCGTGGTACTCGAGCTGGAGCGGGTCGAGGACCTCTTTCATGAGGACGTGGTTCTCGGGATCGAGCGCGATGAGCACGCGGCCACCGCGGTCGATGAACCGGACGACGGACGCGGATTCGTCGGGGAGGAATGGCCGCTGCGGACCCACGATGAACAGGACCGTGACGTCCTTGGGGATGTCCTGGCCGAGGCCGTCCGCGGCGCCGAAGGTGCGCAGATCGTAGGATTGATCGAGCATGAGCTCGCGTAGCTTCATGAGCCCGGCGCGCTTGTCGTTGGCGTCCGCAGGCGGCTCCCACGTCCGCTCGCCGTGCCCAATCGTGAAGGCGGCGGACCGCGCCTGGCGCGTGAGGTTCATGAGCCGTTGCTGCACCTCCTTGTCGAGCGTGCGCAGCGCGTTTCGGGCCGCCTCGAACTGGACGGGCAAGCCCAGGAGCTCGTGGCGATGGCCACGCACGAAGACGAGCGTGCCGTTCGTAGAGACGCCGAGCTCCTTGGCCTTGATGGGATCGATGTCGAAGTCGTAGTGCGTCACCTTGAGCTGGCCGGATTCCTTGGCGAGGTCCGCCAGGTACTCGTCCACCTCCTCCCGCACCTCGTTGCCCCCGGGGAAGAAGGAGGCGATCTCCATAGGCTGGTCAAGGGTGCGCACGATCTTGCGGACGACCTCGCCCGGACGCGTCGTGCGGAAGTAGGCCAGGTCGAACTTGTGGTCGCGCTCCGAGGAGACGTAGACGACCGTGAAGACGAAGACGACCGCGAACGCCACGCCGAGCCCGGAGAAGAGCGCGTCGCGCAAGCGGCCCATCTCGAGACGGGGCGCCTTGGCCATCTGGGCGTATGACATCTCGATGAGCGCGATGGGCCAGGCGGCCGCCATCCAGATGGCCGGCCACAGCGCCGCGAGCGTCGTCGCGAGCTTGGGCGAGGAGTGCTCGAGCGGCATCCCGCCGCGCAACGTGGGCAGGTCCGACTGCACGAAGTAGAGCGCGACGGCCAGGAGGCCGAGCCCGTAGAGGCGCAGCAGCAGGCGCTCGGCCCGGGCGCGCTCGGGGTCGGCGCGGCCGGCGCGCCGCGCGCGCGCGACCATCGCCGTCACAACGAGCCCGAGGCCCGCCAGCGTGGCGGCGCCGCGAGACGCGCCGGCGCCCGCGCCGACGATCCGCTCGCCGATGAAGACGAGCGCCATGCCGAGGCCCCACAGGACGGACCACCGCGCGCTCGGGCCCAGGGACGGGGCACGCGCGCCAGCGTTCATCGCCATCGCCGCGCCTCCATGACCCGCGTCGCTGCGAAGAGCGCGAGGTAGGTCGTCGCGAGGTAATAGAAGACGTCGCGCACATGCACCTGGCCGACTTGAAACGGCGGAAAGTGGCGCTGCCAGAGCGCCATGGCCGTGAACACGTCCGTGAGCGGATACTCGGTGACGCGGCCGAGCAGCCAGCAGATGAGTAGCGCGACGATGATGACGCCCGAGAAGATCGCCGCCAGCACCTGCGTCCGCGCGAGCGCCGAGCCGAAGGTCCCGATGGCGAGCGCCGCAGCGCCGAGGAGGAGGAGGCCGAGGTACCCGGCCGCCATGTGGCCGAACGAGACCTTGCCGTTCACGAAGATGAGCGCCGGCATGTACACCGTCGCGAGCGTGATGAGGGCGAGGAAGACGAAGGCCGAGAGGAACTTCCCGAGGACGATCTCCCAGTCGTGCACGGGCGACGACGTCAGGAGGACGAGCGTGCCGGTCTGCCGCTCCTCGGCGAGCAGGCGCATCGAGATGAAGACGCTCGCGATCATGGTCGTGCCGCTCGAGATGTAGAAGAAGTTGCTCAAGACCTCGGCGGAGAGTTTCTCGGGGCCGCCCAGCACGAAGGCCTGGAAGAGCAGGCCGTCGATGACGAGTACGAGCGCGGCGATGACGTAGCCGGTCATCGAGCGCAGGTACGCGCCGAGCTCGCGGCGCGCGATGAGGAGGGTGGCGTTCATTGCGGGAGCTCCGAGGGGGCAGGGGCCTGTGCGCGTGCGCCGGCATCGGCTTCGCCGGCGGGGCGGTCTTTCGTGAGCTGAATGAAGATCGACTCGAGGCGCGCCGCGCCGCGGTCGATGCGCAGCAGATCGATGCCATTCTGCACGAGCGCCCGGGCCAGGCGCGGGCGCAGCTCGGGCGCCGCCCGGAAGGACAGCGCCGCGACGCCGTCGCCTTCGGCGAGGAGGGTGACCTCTCCCACGCCGTCGACCGAACGCGCGACCGCGATGGCGCGCGCCGCCGGCGCCGCCACCTCGACCTCGATGGTTCCGCCTCCACCCATGGCGCGCGCGAGGTCTTGCTCCGTCCCCTGCGCGACGATCTCGCCGCGTTGAATGACGAGCAGGCGGTCGCAGGTTTGGCTGATCTCGGACAGGATGTGGCTCGACAGCAGGATCGTGTGCGAGCCGCGCAGCGCGCGGATCATGTTGCGCATCTCGACGATCTGCACGGGGTCGAGGCCGCTCGTGGGCTCGTCGAGGATGAGCAGCTTCGGCCGGTGCACGAGGGCCTGCGCGACGCCCACGCGCTGGCGGTAGCCGTGCGAGAGGCTGCTGATGAGGTCGTCGTGCTTGTCGCGCGTCGCCGTCTTGAGCTCGGCGTCGGCCACGGCCGCCTCCATCTCCGAGGCCGGGACGCCGCGCAGCTGCGCCACGAAGCCGAGGTAACGCCCCACCGTCATCTCGCTGTAGAGGGGCGGCGTGTCGGGCAGGAATCCGATGCGGCGCCGCACCGCGTGCGGATCCTGGGCGATGTCGATGCCGTCGACGGTCACGACGCCGGCCGTCGGCAGCAAGACGCAGCCCAGCACCTTGAGGGTCGTGCTCTTGCCGGCGCCGTTCAGCCCCAGAAAGCCGATGACCTCGCCCCGCGCGATGCTGAAGTTGAGGTCGGAGATAGCGGCGTGCTCGCCGTAGTACTTGGTCAGACCTTTGACTTCGATCATTCGATTTTTCCGGCGGCAGTATGCCCGAAGTCTTCCGACCCGTAAATGCGCGCGGCGGGCGGTTTATTCCCGACGCGTCGCCTGGCCGGCGTCTGGATGTCCTGGGGGCGACGTGCTAGCTTCGCGCCGCACGAACCATGTGCGGCATCGTCGGCATCTACGGCCACCCGGAGGCCTCGAACCTCGCCTACCTGGGGCTCTATGCCCTGCAGCACCGAGGCCAGGAGTCCGCCGGCATCGTCGCGACCGACGGCGACCATCTGCGCCACGTGCGCGAGATGGGGCACGTCAACGACATCTTCACGGCCGATCGCCTGGCGCGCCTCCCGGGTTTCGCCGCCATCGGTCACGTCCGCTACTCGACCGCCGGTGACTCCACCGAGAAGAACGCGCAGCCCATCGCCGTCGACTACGCGGGAGGCTCCGTGGCCCTCGGGCACAACGGCAACCTAGTCAACGCCGTCGAGCTGCGCGAGCGCCTCGAGGCCGAGGGCGCGATCTTCACGACGACCTCCGACACCGAGTGCATCGTCCACCTCATCGCCCGCTCGCGGGAGCACAACCTCCCGGATCGCATCGCCGACGCGCTCTCGCAGGTGCGCGGCGCCTACTCGCTGGTCTTTCTGTCGGAGGACATGGTCATCGCCGTGCGCGATCCCATGGGGTTCCGGCCGCTCGTGCTCGGGAAGGTGCCCGCCGCGGGCGGCGGCGCGCCCACCTGGGTCGTGTCGTCCGAGACCTGCGCGTTCGAGCTCATCGGCGCCGAGTTCGTCCGCGACATCGAGCCGGGCGAGATGGTGCTCATCGACCGCAACGGCCCGCGCTCGCTGCGCCCGCTGGGCGTCCAGTCCGCGAAGCGCTGCGTCTTCGAGTTCGTGTACTTCGCGCGCCCCGATTCGACGATCGACGGGCGCTCGGTCTACCGCGCGCGCGAGCGCATGGGCCGCCGCCTCGCGCTCGAGCACCCCGTCGAGGCCGACGTCGTCATCCCGGTTCCCGACTCGGGCGTCGCGGCCGCCATCGGCTACGCGCGCGAAAGCGGCATCCCCTACGACCAGGGCCTCATGCGCTCGCACTACATGGGCCGCACGTTCATCGAGCCGTCGCAGCAGATTCGTCACTTCGGGGTCAAGCTCAAGCTCTCGCCCGTGCGCGAGGTGCTCAAGGACATGCGCGTCGTCGTCGTCGACGACTCGATTGTGCGCGGCACGACCTCGCGCAAGATCGTGGGCATGATCCGCAGCGCCGGCGCGCGCGAGGTGCACATGCGGATCAGCTCGCCGCCCACGATCGGCCCCTGCCGCTACGGCATTGACACGCCCACGCGCGAAGAGCTCATCGCCTCGCACAACTCCGTCGTGCAGATCCGCGACTTCGTGGGCGCCGATTCGCTC
Organism: Polyangia bacterium; assembly: GCA_035544435.1. Lineage (GTDB taxonomy): Bacteria > Myxococcota_A > Polyangia > Fen-1088 > Fen-1088 > DASZFV01. Next base: position 16,844 of record DATKFB010000064.1, on the reverse strand, counting down.
GGGTACCTGTCGCTGCCGGGCCTCTACGATTCGGTCGACGGCCAGCCGGGCCGCGAGCCGACCGCGGTGGACGTCACCCGCAAGGGCTTCTGCGACGCGTGTTTCTCGGGCAATTACCCGATCGCTGCCGAGACGCCCGGGCGCCTGCGCCAGCTCCGCCTCATTACGGCATAGGCCTGACAGCCGCTCCCATCGACGTCCCGCCGCGGCGGAAGCGGTTTGTCTTTTCGGCCCCGCCCGTGTCCAATGAAGACGCCATGGCCATGATCGCCACCTCCGTGACGGCGCTCACGGAGCCCTTGCCGGATGCGGCGGAGCTCGACGCGCGCCTCGGCGCGCTGCGCCGGCTGTTTCCGCGCGCCATCGTCGATCGTTACCTGCGCACGATGCCCGCGTTCGGCGCGCGCGTCGTCGTCGCGCCGGGCGCCGCCGTCGTGGGTGACGTCGAGCTGGGCGACGACGTCTCGATCTGGTACGGCGCCGTGCTGCGGGGCGATCTGGCGGGCATGACCATCGGGGCGCGCTCAAACATCCAGGACGGAAGCGTCGTTCACGTCGCCGACGGGGGCCCGTGTCAGATCGGCGAGGAGACCGTGGTCGGGCATCGCGCGATGCTCCACGCCTGCCGCGTCGGAGACGGTTGTCTCATCGGGATGCAGGCGACGATCCTCGACGGCGCCGTCATCGGGCACGGATCGGTGGTGGGCGCGGGGGCGCTCGTGACGCAGCGGACGGTCATCCCGCCGCGCAGCCTCGTGCTGGGCGCGCCCGCGCGCGTCGTCAAGTCGCTCGGGGAAAAGGACGAGGCCTTTCACCGCGCGATGGCGCACAAGTACGTACGACTCAAGGAGACCTATCGGTGCGATTCGTTTTACGAGGACGCGGGCGAAGGTTGAGGCGCGGCGCGCAGACGCTCGTCCTCAGTCTCGCGGCGGCCGCCGTGCTCGGCGCCTGCGGCAAAGTGAGCGCCGACGCCACGCCGAGCGCGGGCGGCGCGGGCGGCTCCGCGGCGTTCGTCGACGCCACGGGCACGGCGGGCGCGACGGCGACGGGCGCCGGCGGCGGCTTGTCCGACGCCGGGCCCGACCTCGACGTCGGCTCCGTGACGTACTATCGCGACGTCCAGCCGATCCTCGCCGCGCACTGCCAGATGTGCCACGTCGCGGGCGGGATCGCGCCGTTCGAGCTCGGCACCTACGACGACGCGCGCCAGACCGCCGCGCTCATGGCGGCGCAGACCTCGCAGCACAGCATGCCGCCCTGGATGCCCGCGCAGGGCTGCGGCGACTTTCGCGACGCGCGCGTGCTCACGCCGCGAGAGATCGCCGTCGTGGGCGCCTGGTCGGCCGAGGGCGCGCCCGCCGGCGATCCGGCCGACGCCACGTCGACGCCGCCGAATGTCGGACCCGACCTCGGCACACCGGGCGCGACGCTCGACCCGGGGACCGACTACCACCCGAACGATCTGCTCACCGACGATTATCATTGCACGCTCGTCGATCCGGCCCTCGCGGCGGCGCAGGACCTCATCGGCTTCAACATCCACCCGGGCTCGACGGCGACGGTCCACCACGTGATCTTATTCTCGGTCACGCCGGACAAGCTCGCGGCCGTGCAGGCCAAGGACGCCGCCGAGGCCGGCGCGGGCTGGACCTGCTTCGGCGGCACGGGCGTCGACGGCACGCCCACGATCGGCGGCTGGGTGCCCGGCTCGGGCGCGACGGCCTTCCCCGCACCCACGGGGATCCATCTCGACGCGGGTACGCAGGTCGTCATGCAGATCCACTACAACCTGCTGACGACGAAGCACGTCACGGATCGGACGACGGCGGATCTCTTCTACGCGAAGACGCCCATCCCGGCCCTGAGCCGCGCCACAATCGCGGCCGTCGCGAACACGACGTTCGTCGTGCCCGCCAACATGAAGCAGACGGTCGCGGCGGATCTCCCCGTCAAGGGCAAGTACGACCTGTGGGGCGTCGTCCCGCACATGCACCTGCACGGCACGCAGATCAAGGTCCAGATCAAGCACGCCGACGGGAGCGCCGACTGCGCCGTCGACATCCCGCAGTGGAACTTCCACTGGCAGCAGTTCTACTACTACCAGCAACCGACGAAGGTCGTCCCGGGCGACACCGTCCATCTCGAGTGCACGTTCGACAACCTGCAGGCGGATGAGCCGGTCATCAACGGCGCGGCCATGACGTCGGCGCCGCTCCGCTGGGGCGAGAAGACCACGGACGAGATGTGCCTCAACTACCTCTACTTCACGTTCACCAATCCGCTCTAAAGTCGGCGGCGGGGGCCTATGCTACATTTCGGCCCAACATGGAAATCAGCCCGCTGCGGGAACGCCTGACGAAGTTGGAGAGCCGCCTGGAGATTCTCCGGGGGCATCTTTGACATCGCCGGCAAACGGCTGCGCATAGCGGAGCTGGACGACCAAACGGCCTCCCCCGAGTTCTGGAGCGCGGGGGACAAGGCCCAGACGACGATGCGGGAGCAGGGGCGCCTCAAGGCGGCCGTCGAGTCCTTCGACGCGCAGATGAAGGCGTGCGAGGACGCGCAGGTCTTCATCGAGCTCGCCGATGAGACCAAGGACGAGGACGCCGCGCGCGAGGCGGACGCCACGCTCGCGGGCGCCGAGGCCGTCGTCGCGAAGATGGAGTTCGCGCGCATGCTCTCGGGGCCGTACGACCAGAACGGCGCGCTCGTGAGCATCAACGCGGGCGCGGGCGGCACCGAGTCGCAGGATTGGGCGCAGATGCTGCTTCGGATGTACACGCGCTGGGCCGAGCGCAAGGGCTTCGGCGTTGAGTCGCTCGACGTCCAGCCGGGCGACGAGGCCGGCATCAAGAGCGCGACCATCGGCGTCGACGGCGAGTGGGCTTACGGCTGGCTGCGCGCCGAGGCCGGCGTGCACCGCCTCGTGCGCATCTCGCCCTTCGATTCGGCGAAACGCCGCCACACGTCCTTCGCGAGCGTCTTCATCTACCCGGACATCGACGAGACCATCAAGGTCGAGATCGACGACAAGGACCTGCGCATCGACGTCATGCGCTCGGGCGGCGCGGGCGGGCAGCACGTCAACAAGACCGAGTCGGCCGTGCGCATCACGCACATCCCCACGGGGATCGCCGTGCACTCGGACGGCGAGCGCTCGCAGCACAAGAACCGCGGCACGGCCATGCGCATCCTCCGGTCGAAGCTGTTCGAGGTCGAGCAGAAGAAGCAGGAAGAGAAGATGGGCAACATCCACGCCCAGAAGAAGGCCATCGAGTGGGGCAGCCAGATCCGCTCGTACGTGCTCGCGCCGTACCGCATGGTCTCGGACCACCGCACGGGCATCAAGGACAGCGCCGTCGACGCCGCGCTCGACGGCGACCTCGACCGCTTCATGGTGGCGCGCCTCCTCCAGCTCGCGGGTGACCCCTCAGCCGCGCCTTTGCCACCGGCTGGCTCGGCGGATGACGACGACCTATGAGTGACTGTTCTGTGGATATCTGTGGATAGATGATCGCAAGATCAATCAACGCGCGCCCTTGCAACGGCACCACCTGTTGAGAACCAGTGGATAGACATGGCTGATGAACGCGACCTCATGGCTGAAAGAGAGAAAAAGGTGGCGGAGATCCGACGCTTGGGCGCGAACCCATATGCGAATGGCTTCGTCCCGAGTCATACGAGCGCCGAGATCGGCGCGAAGTTCGCCGATGTGAGCCTGCCCGAGGTTGAGACGAAACCCGAGAAGGGCGCGGCACCCGTCTTGCTGTCTCCGGAGCGCTTTTCGGTCGCCGGTCGCATCGCCGATTACCGGAGCTTCGGCAAGTCCGCCTTCGTGAAGATCCTCGATCGCGCCGGGAAGCTTCAGGTCTGGGTGCGCAAGGATCTGATCGGCGACGAGGCATTCGAGCTGTGGAAGCTCGCCGAGCGCGGCGACTTCATCGGCGCCGTGGGGGGCGCGACCATCACGCAGACGGGGGAGCTGACGATCGTCGCGGACAAGGTCCAAATCCTCACGAAGGCGACACGCCCGCTGCCCGAGAAGTTCCACGGCCTTTCGGATCAGGAGATCCGTTACCGCCAGCGTTACGTCGACCTCGTCGTAAATCCGGACGTACGCGAGGTCTTCAAGAAACGGAACACGATTGTCCGCACGGTTCGTCGGTTTCTCGATGGCCGAGGCTTTCTCGAGGTCGAGACGCCGATGATGCATTCGATCATCGGTGGGGCAGCGGCGCGTCCCTTCAATACGCATCACAACGCGCTCGACATGGACCTGTTCCTGAGGATCGCTCCCGAGCTCCACCTCAAGCGGCTCGTCGTCGGCAGCTTCGAGCGCGTCTACGAGATCGGCCGCAACTTCCGCAACGAAGGACTGTCGCGCCAGCACAACCCCGAGTTCACGATGCTCGAGTTCTACCAGGCGTACGCCACCTACGACGATTTGATGGTGCTCACCGAGGAGCTCTTTCAGGAGCTCGCGCGCGAGGTCGCGGGCGGCGAGACGATCACGTACCAGGGCCAGTCGCTGAGCCTGGCGTCGCCGTGGCCGCGCATCCCCATGAAGGACGCCATCGTCACGGCGTCCGAGCGCGGGCTCCTGCCGCGCGGCCTCGAGCGCGCGTGCCTCGACGACGAGGAGGCGCTCCCGGCGTGGCTTGACTCGGTGGGCCTACTCGCGCGCAGCGACGAGCTGTCGGTCGTGCTGCGCAAGGCCGAGAACCACGGCGAGCGCGTGGGCGCGCTCTTCGACTACGCGGGCGAGAAGGCGCTGCCCGCCGATCGGCCGACCTTCGTCACCGAGTACCCCGCCGAGACGTCGCCGCTGTCGCGCCGCAACGACGCCGACCCGACAAGGGTCGATCGCTTCGAACTCTTCATCGTGGGCCGCGAGCATGCGAACGCCTTCTCCGAGCTCAACGATCCGGCCGACCAGCGGGCGCGCTTTCAGCGCCAGGTCGAGGCCAAGGCTCACGGCCGCGACGAGACCATGGACTACGACGAGGACTACTGCCGCGCGCTCGAGTACGGCTTGCCGCCGACGGCGGGCGAGGGCATCGGCATCGATCGCCTCGTCATGCTGCTCGCCGACCAGCCGTCGATCCGCGACGTCATCCTGTTCCCGCTCATGCGCCCCGATCACGGGCAGGGCGAGTAGGGCGGCGTGGCCCTCGCGCGCGGGTTCGAGTGGTTCGTGGCCTGGCGCCACCTGCGCGATCCAGGGCACAAGTCGCGCCGCACGCTGGCTTTCGGCGTCGCGGCGCTCGTGCTCGCGGCGCTGTGCCTGCTCGCCGTGCGCTTCGCGCCGCACCTGCCGTTCCTGCGCCGGAGCCCCCACGGCGGCGGCCAGATCGGCGTCGCGGGCGACTGGCTCGCCTCGCGGCCGACGGCCTTCGTCGAGACCGTCAAGACGGTGGGCGTCATCGCGGCCATCGCGGGCGTCATCTTCACGATCCTGGGCGCGCTCTTCTCGACCTTCACCGTCTTCACGGCCATCTCGATCTTCGGCGTCTTCCTCGGCACGGGCGCGCCCATCATCGCGCTCTCGGTCATGTCGGGCTTCGAGGCCGATCTCAAGACCAAGATCCGCGCCACCAAGGCCGACATCGTCGTGAGCACGGCAGAGGACCGGCCCTTCACGGACTGGCAGGCCGTGCAGCGGCGGCTCGCCGGCGTCCCGGAGATCGTGTCGTCGATGGCCTACATCGAGTCCGAGGTCATCATCAAGCACGCCACGAACCCGTCGGGGATGGGCATCATCCTGCGCGGCATCGATCCGGCGGCGGCGCCCAAGGTGCTCGATCTCGCGCGCACGCTGCGCGAGGGTCGCGTCGACTACCTCGAGCATCCGCGCGACATTCCCACCGAGGAGGCCGAGATCCTGCGCGCGATCCCCGAGCCCCCGGAGGCGGTCGGCGCGCCCGACGAGACCGAGACGCTCGAGAAGACCGGCAAGGCTGGCGAGCGCGGCAAGACCGCCAAGGCCGGCAGGATCGGCAACCTGAAGGAAATGGAGAGTGCGCCCGTCACTCCGCCGCGCAGCGTGCTGCCGGGCATCCTCCTGGGCGAGGAGCTCTTCGCGCACACGCTGCGCGTCTACCTCGGCAGCGACGTCGACATCGCCTGCCCCATGTGCGGCGTCGGCCCGGCGGGTCCCATGCCCAAGCTCAAGCCCTTCCGCGTCGCCGGTCACTTCTACACGGGCATGTACGAGTTCGACTCGAAGCTCGCCTACGTCTCGCTCGCAGAGGCGCAGAAGTTCCTCGGCATGCAGGGCGAGATCACGGGCATCGAGATCCGCACGATTAGTCCCGACGCCGCCCCGGCGCTCGCGGAACGCCTCGCGCGCCTGCTCGGCCCTGACTACGAGGTCCGCTCGTGGGAAGAGCTCAACAAGGGGCTCTTCATGGCGCTGCGCCTCGAGAAGATCGCGATGTTCGTCGTGCTGACCTTCATCGCCCTCGTCGCGTCGTTCTCGATCATCTCGAACCTCATCATGCTCGTCACCGAGAAGGCGCGCGAGGTCGCGATCCTCAAGTCGATGGGCGCGCGCGACGGCGCGATCCTGCGCGTCTTCATCGCCGAGGGGCTCTACATCGGCTTGCTCGGGCTCGGGCTCGGGCTCGGGCTCGGCATCAGCGGCTGCCTCATGCTCGGCAAGTGGGGGCTGCCGCTCGATCCGGACGTCTACTACATCCAGCAACTCCCCGTCGTCATGCGCGGCGGCGAGATCGCGGCCATCAGCTTGGCGGCGCTCGGGCTGTGCGGCCTCGCGACGCTCTACCCGGCCTTCCTGGCGTCGCGCATGCGGCCCGTCGACGGTCTACGCTACGAATAATAAGGATGCGTGCCCTCGGGGCAACCTGCGCCATTTGTTCGGAGTCTTAGAGCCATGGCGTCGTTGACACCTGTGGGTGCGCCGACTACTTTTGCGGCCCCAATGGCGACGACGACGCCGACGAAACCGCCACGCGCGGCCGCCTCGGCATCGGTTCCCGCCGACGCCCGCGGCGGCGCGCACGTCGTCGTGCGCGGTCTCAAGAAGGAATTCGTGCTGGGCGGCACCGTGATCCCGGTCCTGCGTGGGCTCGACTTCGAGCTTCGGCCCGGAGAGATGGCCTCGGTCGTGGGCGCCTCGGGCGTCGGCAAGTCGACCTTGCTGCACGTGCTCGGGACGCTCGACGCGCCCACGGGCGGCGTCATGACCTTCGACGGCGTCCCGCTCACCGACATGAGCGCGGCGCGGCTCGCGGAGTTCCGCAACCGCGAGATCGGCTTCGTCTTCCAGTTCCACCACCTGCTGCCCGAGTTCACGGCGCTCGAGAACGCCATGATGCCCGGGCTCATCCTGCGCCTTCCGCGGGCCGAATGCGTCGCGCGCGCCGGGGAGATGCTGTCGCGCCTCGGGCTCGGCGCGCGCCTTCGCCACCGGCCCGGCGAGCTCTCGGGCGGCGAGCAGCAGCGCGTCGCGCTCGCTCGCGCTCTCCTCTTGCGGCCGCGGCTCTTGCTCGCCGACGAGCCCACGGGAAACCTCGACACGAAAACCGGCCGCGAGATGCACGCGCTGTTCTTCGAGCTCAACAGCGAGCTCGGCACGACGATCTTGATCGTCACGCACAACAACGAGCTCGCCGCGCAGACGCCCCGCCGCCTGCACATGGCCGACGGCCTCATCGTCGAGGACGCGTAGCCGCCGCCGATGGTTCGTCCCCCGCAGGTCGCCCTCGCCGTTCTCGTCGCAGCCGCGCTGGGCGTCGCCACACCCGCGCGCGCCGAGGACAAGGGCGCCGCCGAGGCCGCGCCGGCCGGCGCCGACGCGGACCCCGCGCCCGAGCCCGCGACGCCGCCGACGACCGCCCCGACGCCGGCGCTCAAGGTCGCGAAGATCCAGTTCCGCGGCAACCGCAAGGTCGAGGACGACGCCATCAAGGTCAACCTCAAGGTGGCGCCGGGCGTGACGCTCACGCAGGAAATGCTGCGCGACGACATTCACACGATCTGGAAGATGGGCTACTTCGACGACGTCCAGGTCGAGGTCAACGAGGGTCGCAATGGCACGAACGTCACGTTCGTCCTGCGCGAGAAGCCCGCCATCAAGAAGATCTACGTCGCGGGCGCCGAGGAGGTGCAGCTCACGAAGATCAACGAGGTCCTCGACATCAAGAAGGACCAGATCCTCGACCTCGCCAAGCTCAAGAAGAACGTCGAGAAGATCAAGGAGCTCTACGTCGAGAAGGGCTTCTACATGGCGGAGGTCACCTACGAGCTGCGGCGCAACAGCCCGGCCGAGGTCGACGTCTGGTTCCGCGTGCGCGAGAACGCCAAGGTCGAGGTGCGGCGCGTGAACTTCGTGGGTAACCACGCCGTCACCGACGCCGATCTCCGCGACGTCATCGTGACGCGCGAGGGGAGCCTGCTGTCGATCTTGACGTCGGCCGGGACCTACCGCGAGGACGTCTTCCAGCGCGACCTCCTCCTCATTCAGGCCCACTACTGGGACCACGGCTACGTCCAGGTCAAGGTCGCGAACCCGCTCGTCGAGCTTTCTCCCGACAAGCAGTCGATGTACATCACGATCTCGATCGCCGAGGGGCCGCAGTACACTCTGGGCAAGGTCGACGTCACGGGCGACCTGCTCGAGTCCAAGGAGTTCTTCCTCTCGAAGGTCTCGGTCAAGCCGGGTGAGATCTTCAACCGTTCGAAGTTGTCCGACGACCTGCAGAAGCTCACGGACTTCTACAAGGACAAGGGCTACGCCTACGTCAACGCCTCGCCCGCGACGCCTGTCAACGAGAAGACGCGCACCGTCGACGTCATCTTCGAGATTCAGAAGGGCGAGCTCGTGCGCTTCGACCGCATCAACATCCGCGGCAACACGAAGACGCGCGACAAGGTCATCCGCCGCGAGCTGCGCATCATCGAGGGCGAGCCCTACAACCAGTCGCTCCTCGACTACTCGAAGAAGCGCGTCACGGCGCTCGGCTTCTTCGAGAAGGTCGACGTCTCGACGAAGCGCGGCAGCGGCGACGACAAGATGGACGTCAACGTCGAGGTCACGGAGCGCCCCACGGGCACGTTCCAGATCGGCGCGGGCTTCTCCTCGGTCGAGAACTTCATCGCGCAGGCGCAGATCTCGCAGAACAACCTCCTTGGGCGCGGCACGTCGCTCACGCTGCAGGCGCAGCTGTCGAGCCTGCGCCAGCTCTTCCTGCTGCAATACCAAGACCTCTACTTCCTCGACACGAACTGGACCTTCGGCTTCAACCTCTTCAAGCAGGATCGCTACCTGTTCTCGTTCGTGCGGCGCTCAAAGGGCGCGAGCCTCACGTGGGGCTACCTGCTCGCCGAGGACCTGCGCCTCCTCCTCACTTACACGCTCGAGGACGTGAGCGTCTCGACCTCTGGCTTCAGCACGCTGTTCTCGGGCGCTGCCATCCAGCCCGTCTCCGTGGGCTCGATCGCGAACCTGCTGCGCTCGGGCGTCACGTCGTCGGGCCGCGCACTGCTCTCGTACGACTCGCGCGACAACCGCATGTTCCCGACGAAGGGCTGGTACAACACGATCTCGGGCGAGGTCGCCGACTCGTACCCGCCGTTCTTCTCCGAGAACGTGTTCACGCGCTACGAGGGCGTGGCGCGCTTCTTCTATCCCATCTGGGGTCCCTTCGTGTTGCGCGTCAAGGGCGAGGCCGGCCTCATCGCGAGCCGCGACGACAAGGGCGTGCCCATCTTCGAGCGCTACTTCGTGGGCGGCATCTACGACGTGCGCGGCTTCTCGCCGCGGTCGCTCGGCCCCGTCATCCGCGCGCTCTCGTCGCAGGCGCAGGACGCGCAGCTGCGCAGCTTCCTCGTGGGCGGCAACATGCAGGTCATCGGCAACGCCGAGATCGAGTTCCCCATCTTCGACAAGGTCGGCATCCGCGGCGTCGTCTTCACGGACTTCGGCAACGCATTCAACCTCGAGAACCAGTACTGCGCCCTGCGTCCAAGCGACGTCGACGTCAGCAAGGACCCCTGCAAGGGCCCGCTCGACTTGAGCGCCTACCGCGCGAGCTGGGGCTTCGGCTTCCGCTGGTTCTCTCCCATCGGCCCCCTGCGCTTCGAGTGGGGCGTTCCCTTCCGCACGCTGCCCGGAGAACAACCGATCGTCTTCGAGTTCACGATCGGTAATTTCTTCTAATTTCCCTGGAATCTGCTAATCAAGCGCCGGTAAGGAGAACTTCATGTCGATGTCGCGTCTGTCCCGTGTCGCCCTGTTCATGGCCGTCGTGCTCGCCGGCTCGTCGGCGCTCGCCGAGGAAGTCAAGCTTGGCTACGTCGATCTGCAGCGCGCCCTCGGGGAGACCGAGGACGGCCGCAAGGCGAAGGCCAACCTCAAGAAGATCTTCGACCAGAAGCAGAAGGAGCTCGACGAGCAGCAAGAGGAGCTGAAGAAGGCCATCGAGGACCTCGACAAGAAGCGCACGCTGCTCCCCGCCGACAAGGTTCACGAGAAGGAGGCCGAGCTGCAGGGCCGCATGCAGAAGGTGCAGCAGACCTACCTGCGCCACCAGCAGGACCTTCAGGCCAAGGAGCAGGAGGCCACGGGCAAGATCTTCGAGCGCATGAACAAGATCCTGGGCAAGATCGCGCTCGCCGAGAACTTCACGATGATCTTCGACAAGACGCAGGGGGGGATCGTGTTCGCGAAGCCCCACCTCGATCTGACGAACGATCTCATCCGCCGTTACAACGCCGGCGAGGGCGCCGACAGCCCGGCCGCGGCGGCGACCCCCAAAAAGAAGTAGGCGCGTGCTCGACATCCGCGACATCGAGCGGATCCTGCCGCATCGCTATCCGTTCCTGCTCGTCGACCACGTGGACGAGATCGGCGAAGAGCGCATCGTCGCGCGCAAGCTCGTGAGCCGCAACGAGCCGCACTTCAACGGCCACTTCCCGGGCCACCCCGTCATGCCGGGCGTGCTCATCATCGAGGCGCTTGCGCAGGCGGGCGCGCTCTACGCCGCCAGGCTCGTGAAGTTTGACCCCGCGAAGCAGGTCATCTACTTCATGGCCATCGACAAGGCGAAGTTCCGCCGCCCCGTCGTGCCGGGAGACGTGCTGCGGCTCGAGGTCGTGCCGCTGCGCAAGGGCGGCGCCATCTGGAAGATGCGCGGGGAGGCCAAGGTCGGCGAGATCGGCGTGTGCGAGGCCGAGTTCATGGCGTCCATTCAGCCTCGCCCCGCCGCAGGCGGGTCGACTGCCAGCCCAGCCGCGACGACCGGCGAGGGTTAGGGCGGGTATGGGCCGCGTGCGTCTGACGATGGTCGGCGCCCTGGCGCTCGCGGCGGCATGCGGCTCTTGTCGGCGCGGCGCGCTGCCGCCGCGGCCGGACGGTGCCGCCGTCGTGGTCACGACCGACGCGCCGTCGCCCGAAGGAGACGTGCCGGTCGCGGCCGAGGCCGAGCCGAACGACACGCTGCCGACCGCGCAACGTCTCGCGCTCGCGCCGGTGGGCGCCGTGGGCGTGGCGGCCACGCTCCACGAGGGCCAGGGCAAGACGCGCGACACCGACCTCTACCGCGTCGACGTGCCGGCCGCCGAGCCCGGCGCGGCTCCCGCCGCCCGGCCCGTCGACAGCGCCGCGGCCCCGCCTCCACTGCGGCGGTTGCTGCGCGTCGACGTGCGCCCCGAGGCCGCGCTCGCGCTGGGGCTGGAGGCGCTCGACGACCAGGGCCAACCGCTGGCCGCGACGGGCGGCGGCCAGGCCGGCGAAGCGCTCGCGATTCCGAACCTGGCCGTGACGCCCGGGACCTACTACCTGCGCGTGCGGGCCGCGAGCGGCGGGGCGACGGCGGGCGGCTATCGCCTCGTCGCGCGGCTCGCCCCCCTCGATGCCGGCGCCGAGCTCGAGCCCAACGGCAAGGCCGCCATGGCGACGGACCTGCCCGCCGGCGGCGAGGCGGTCGGCTATTACGGGTGGCGGCACGATCAGGACTGGTACCGGGTCGCCACGGCCGGCATCGCGGAGGGCAGCGTGCTCTCCGCGGATCTCGAGCCCGCGCCTGGGGTCACGGCGTCGCTGCTCGTGTTCGATTCGGTCGAGCAAAAGCTCACGGAAGCCCACGGCCGCAAAGAGGAGCGCGTCGCGCTGCGCAGCCTGCGCGTACCGGCGAGCGAGCCCCACCTTTACATCGTCGTTCGCACCGACGTGGGCTGGAACGCGGACGTGCGCTACAACCTGCGCCTGCGCGCCGAGCTGCCCAAGGAGGGCGGCGAGGTCGAGCCCAACGACGACGTCGCCCACGCGCAGGCGCTCGTCATCGACGCCGAGGGCGGCGCCGGCGCGCTCACTGTCGCGGGCACGCTCGGGCGCGGCGACGTCGACGTCTTCAAATACGCGGCCACCGTGCCCGTCGAGCTGGACGTCGAGGCGACGCCCCCGGAGCGCGTCGACATTAAGCTCGAGATCCTGCGCCCGGACGGCACCGTCATGGCGCGCTCCGACGCGGGCAAGCGCCGCGAGCCCGAGCGGCTGCCGAACGTCTTCGTGCCCGGAGGAACCGCGTTCGTGCGGCTGTCGGCCGGAAAGGGCGACGCGAACCTCGACGAGCCCTATCGCCTCACGATCACGGCGCGCCCGCCCGAGCCCAACGGCGAGCGCGAGCCCAACGACACCATCGCGACGCCGACGCCGCTGCCGGCGGGGGCCGTGGGCGGCGGGCTCATCGCGCCGCGCGGCGACGTGGACTTCTGGCAGGCGCCGGCGACGCCCGACGCCGACGGCAACGTCACCGTCAGCGTGGGCGGGGTTCCCGGGCTGGCGCTCGACGTGCGCGTGCGCAGCGCCTCCGGCAAGGAGCTCGGCCGCTTCAAGGTCGCGAGCGGCGCGCCGCCAACGCCGAACACGGTGGCCTCGGGCGGCGAGGCCTGTTGCCTCATCGAGGTGCGCGAGACGACCGGAAAGCTCGCCAATCCCCGCGACCGCTACGCGGTGACCGTCGGAAAATGAGCGAGCGGTCGTCGCCGCGCGTCCCCGCACGGCGCGGTGCCCGCAGCCCGGCGCTCGCGCTCGTGCTGGCGCTGGGGCTGGGCGCGATCGACGCGTGCGCGCGCTCGGGCGCTGGTCCGACCGCCACGCTGTCGGCGCTCGGCGCCGCCCTCGACCGCAAGGACTACGACGCCGCCTACGCGCTCACGTCGGCTGACTTCCGCGCGCGCGTGCCGCTCGCGGCCTTTCGCGCCGAGCTCGAGGAGGCAGGCGCGGACACGGCAGCCCTCGCGCACCGGCTGCGCGCCGCGGGCGAGCGGAGTGGGCCCGAGGTCACCGTGGAGCTCGCGCCAGGAGAGCCGATGACGCTGGTCGAGGAGGGCGGAAGGTGGCTCGCCGCCGATCCCGCCACGTTCGAGCCGTGGAGTCAGAAGACGCCGCGCGCCGCGCTGCGTTCCTTCGTGCGCGCGCTCGAGCAGCGGCGCTATGACGTCGTGCTGCGCCTGTGTCCGACCGCTCGGCGCGGGGAGCTGTCCGTCGCGGCGCTGCGCGACTACTGGGAAGGCGAACACAAGGCCGAGAACGCCCAACTCGTCGCGCGCCTGCGCGCCGCGCTCGGGGCCCCGATCGTGGAGACGGGTGACGAGGCGCACATGCCTTATGGCGCGGGTGCCGAGGCGCGGCTCGTCCGCGAGGACGGCGCGTGGAAGATCGAGGATCCAGATTAAGGATCGCGCGGAACATACGGCAGATGCAGCCATTTCATCTGCCTTCAGGTTTTGTGTCGGAACCGCCGAGCTTGACTATGAAGCACGAATATTGCACGCCTTTAACTAGAGGTCCGCGTCGATGCTCGAACCCTGGATCATCGAACAGATCCGACGCCGCGAGGAAGAAGAGCGGCGGAGGAACGAGCGTCCGCAGCTCGAGATCCCAATGGGTGACGAGCGCTGGCGTCGCAATCCCGACGAGGAGCCCGAGAACGACACCGACCGCGACCGCCGGGAGCGCGACGGCGACGACGAGGGCAAGGAGCCAGAGGGCGGGCGGCGAGGCGTCGTGATCATCGACATGTAGGAGCCGGCGCGCGGCTCGAGACGCGGAGCCCAAGAATTGGACGGCGCGATCGCGGTCCGTTAAAAGGGTCCATGCGCGAGACGTCGGGGGCGGGGGGCGGTTTCTTCGGACGCGAGGCGGAGCTCGCGGCACTCGACGCGGCGCTCGCGCGCGCGGTCCGCTTCGAGGCGCCGCAGATGGTGACGGTCGTGGGCGCGCTGGGCATCGGCAAGACGCGCCTGCTCGCCGAGTGGCTCGCCACCAAGGCCGACGCCGGCGTGCGGCTCGTGCGCGCGACGGCGGCGCGTCGCGACGGCGGCGCAGACGCCGCCCCACCGCGCGCACTGCTCGCGGCGTTGCTCCGTGATCGGTTTCAGCTCGATGGTGCGCCCGACGCCGCGGCGGCCCTCGCCTGGTTCCGCGCCGAGCTTCAGCGGGTGTTCGGCGACCGGCGCGTCGCCGAGGTCGCGTCGCTGCTCGGCGGCTTCCTCGGCTTCGAGATGGCGGAGAGCCCGCTCGTGCAGGCCCTCGTCGGCAAGCCTGAGCAGGGCGCCGCGCTCGCGCGCGCCGTCCTCTGCCGCTTCCTCGAGCAGGACGCGCGTGAACGGCCGCTCGTGATTATCGCCGAAGACCTGCAAGAGGCCGACGAGGTCTCGCTCGAGCTCTTGGCCGACCTCGGCGGCGAGCTCGGCGAGGCGCCCATCCTGCTCGTCGTCACGGCGCGGCCCGATCTGCTCGTGCGGCGACCGAGCTGGGGCCGCACGGCCGGCAGCTCCGTTCGCCTGGAGCTAGCGCCCCTGCCGCGCCGGGCGGTCGACGCCTTCATCCGCGCGACGCTCGGCACTGAGGAGCTCGCTCCGGCGTTGATCGATCGCGCCGTCGTCGAGTCGGGCGGCAGCCCGTACCTGCTTGAACAGCTGCTCACGGTCTACCGACAGCACGGCGTCCTCGTCGCGGAGACGGGCGAGGGCCGTTCACCCGGCTGGTCGTTCGACGCCGAGCGGGCCGCGCGCGCGGGCATGGCGCTCACGGGCGAGGAGGCGGCCGAGATGCGCGTGGCGGCGCTCACGCCCGCCGAGCGCGATGTGCTCGCGCGGGGCGCCGTGTTCGGCGGCGTCTTCTGGACAGGCGGCGTCGTCGCCCTCGGTCGGCTCGGGGGCGCGCCCGCCGACGAGTCGGCCGTCTTCGCGCCCGACCCCGCGATCGCGGAGATCAAGCAGATCCTCGAGCGGCTCGAGGCGCGCGACTACCTCGAGCGGTTGCCCGAGTCCACGCTCGACGGCGAGACGGCGTGGGGCTTCCGGCGCGCGCTCGAGCAGACCCGCGTCGAATGTTGTGCGGGCGTCGAGCCCGAGCTCCTGCGCCGGCGCCGCCTCTTCGCGGCGCAGTGGCTCGAGAGCCGCGGCGGCACCGCGCGCGAGCAGCGCCTCGAGGCGTTGGCCCATCTTTACGAAGGCGCCGGCGACGCGCGGCGCGCCGCCTATTGCCTCATCACGGCGGCCGCCGACGCGCGCGCGCGCCTGCTGCTCGATCGCGCGCACGTGCTCTACGCGGCGGCCGTTCGCCTGCTCGACGTCGAGGACGCCGTCGCGAAGATGGACGCTCTTTATGCCCTCGGCGACGTCGGGACGCGCCTCGGCCGCACGCGCGAGGCGCTGGGACACTTCGGCGAGATGCTGCGCCTCGCGTGGCGCCTCGATCTGCCCGCGAAGGGCGGGGCGGCGCACGGCCGCATCGGCCGCCTCCACGGCACGCTGGGCGCTCCCAAGCAGGCCATCGTCCACCTCGAGCTCGCGCGCACGCTGTTCGAGGTCGCGGGCGACGCGCCCGGCATCGCCGCCGCGCTCGACGATATCGGGCGCATCCATTTCCTCACGGGCGCCCCCGAGGCGTCGCTCGCGTGCCATCGGGCTGCGCTCGCCGTCCGCGAGCAGCTCGGCGACGAGCGCGGCCGCGCGCTCGCGCTCGCCCGCATGGGCCAGGTCGAGCACGAGGCCGGCGCCCTCGAGGCAGCGGGGGCGCACTTTCGCGAAGCGCTCGCGCTGCGGCGCAAGGTCCGCGACAAGCAGGGAGAGATCGCGTCGCTGCTCGATCTCGGCGGGCTCGAGCTCGACCTCGGGCGGATCGAGGCGGCCGTCGCGCTCCTCGACGAGGGCCGGGCGCTCGCACGCGAGCAGGGCGAGCGCCTCTTCGAAGCGAGCATCGGCATCGAGCTCGGCGAGTGTCACCTCTCGCAGGGGCAGCCGCGGCTCGCCCGCAAGGAGTACGACGGCGCCCGCGAGATCGCGCGGCAGTTCGGCGCGCGTCTGCTACTGTCGGAGGCCCTGCGTGGCCTCGCCGAGGCCGAGCTCGCCCTCGGCGATCTGCGGCGCGCGCGCGACGACGCGCGCAGCGCCTTCGAGATCGCCGAGCGCATCGGTGCCGCCCCGCTCGTGGGCGCCGCGCTGCGCGTCGTTGCGGCCTCCGTGGGGCTCGGCGCGCCCGGCGAGGCGGACTTGGGAGGGGCGCGCGAGATGTTCGACCGAGCCGTCGAGGTGCTCTCGAACGCGGGCGCCGAGCTCGAGCTCGCGCGCACGCTGGCGGCCTACTCCGAGTTCGAGGCCCGCGTCGGCCGCCGCAACACCGCTGCCGAGCTCCTCCGCCAGGCCGCCCTCATCCGGGATCGCGCCCGCCACGTCGGCCGTCGCCGCCCATCGGAGGACGCCGTGCTCATCGCGCTCTCCTCGCCCTGAGGCTCACTTCTTCTTGAGGTCGTCGACCTTCACGAGGAGGCGGTCGACGGACCACTTGGGCACGACGTAGATGTCGGGGCTCT
>DATKFB010000063.1:0-3014 GCA_035544435.1 Polyangia bacterium | reverse complement strand
CGGCGACCTCGGCTTCGGTCCGCCTCTTCGCGCTGCCCACGGGGCGCCTCGGCCCGCCTCTGTCCCCCGACGAATCGCGCGTGCTCGGCCCGCTGCTGCTCGGCGATGACACGGCCTCGCGCTCGCTCGTCGCGCTGGGCTCGCTGGCCGCCAACGCGATCTTCGCGCCGAGCCCGAGCGCCGCGCGCGCTAACGAGAACGATCCGGCGCTCGCCACGCGCCCGTCGGACGAGCCGTTCGTCGCCGTGCGCTTCGGCTGCGACGACCCGCCCCACGATCCGGCCACCGACCCCGCGCTGCCCGCGAACTACTCGGCGGCGGCCCTCACGGGCAAGGCGGAGTGCCGCCGCGCGCTCGCGCGCCGCTGCTCGCTCGCGCTCGGACCGCGCACGCTCCTGCTGGCGCTCGGGCCGCTGTACCGAGAAGAAGGGGCCGACGCCATCCTCGCGGGCGTCGAGCGCCTCGCGCCCTTCGACGTCGTCACTGTGATCGCTCCGCGCGGCGACCAGGAGCTCGTCGAGCGTGCGCGCCTGCTCGCGATCCAGCACCCGGGCCGCATCGCGCTGCTGCCCGGCGCGGACGCCTCCGGCGATCGGGCCGCGCGCGCCGCGGCCGACGCCATGCTCCTCGGCGACGACCACGATCAAGCGGGCCGTGCCGCCGGCTTGGCGCTCCTCTACGGCACGCTCCCCATCGCGCCCGACACGGGCGCCAATCGCGACTACCTCGTCGATCTCGATCCGCGCTCGGGCACCGGCCACGCCGTGCTCTATGGCCAAGCGACGCCGTTCGAGATCGAGAGCGCCGTGCGCCGCGCCCTCGCCGTGCGCGCCGACGGCGACGTCTGGACCGCGCTCGTGCGCTCGCTCCTCGCGAGCGCGCCCCGCTGGGCCCAGACGGCCGCCGCCGTCGACGAGATCGCCACGCAGTACGCCTGAGCGGCCGATCGCGCGCGGTCTAGCGAGCCGCGTGACCCGCAAGGCGCGCTCGGCGCGTGGCCGTGACGCGCACGCCGAGCGCGCCGTCGACGTCGCAGAGCTCGCCCTCGGCCCAGACCTCACCGCCCACGCGCAGAACGATCGGCGCCGCGCCCGCACGACCGAGCGCGGGCACGGCGCCCGGACCGAGCGCCACGACGTCCTCGCCGCGAACGTGAGGCGGCCTAGCTCCGCGATGACCTCGATGGACGCGGCCGCGAGCGCGGCCGTCAGGTTCGTCGTTCCGTCTCTCGTCGGCGTGCCGCGTCCCGGCTCCAGTCGACACGTCTTGGGTGGCGCGGCGTCCCCGCGCCCATGCCCGTCGGTGTCCTCCGGAGGCGAGGCCGCCGCACACCCTGGGTCATGGCGATCGATGCCCGAAGCCTGCACGTCCGTTCATCGGCCCCAGTCCGCCTATGTTCCGTCGAATACAGCCAAGATGCGGTATCATTCTCGAAACCATCGGCCGGATAGACCATCGAACAGCTGGAGTGACAGGACGCGTGCCGTGATTAACTGTCAGCAGCTCATCGAATTTTGTCTCGATTACGTCGAGGGGGCGCTTCCCGACGACGAGCAAGAGCGGTTTCGGCGGCATTTGTCGCTGTGTCCGGACTGCGTCACGTTCTTCGAGACCTATCGAAAGACTCCCGAGGTTTCGCGCGACGCGCTCAAGGCTCAGATGCCCGAGTCGGTCCGCGAATCGGTGCGCAGCTACCTGCGGACGCTCCGGGACTCGTAGAGCGCCACCGACCCGGTCGCGTCCGCCGGCTTCCTGACGAACGTCACCTTTTTTTGACAGGGTAAGTATTGTAACTACTATATCCTACATGTATGACGTCAACGTACCATCGGGTCCGAATCGGCGCGCCGACAATCGCCTCCGCCTTCAGGTCTACATGAACGAGTACGTCAAGGATCGCGAGTACCGCGCCCTCGCGACCGACATCAGCGAGTATGGGCTTTCGATCCAGAAGCTCACCGAGCCGGTCGTGCCGTACGCGCCCGTCGTCGGCATCGAGCTCGAGCTGCCCGGAACGCGCGAGCTCATCTGGGCCGCCGCCGAGCCGCGCTTCGACGCCGTCGGCACCGACTTCCACGTCTCCGGCCTGCGCTTCCGAGGCATGGCGCGCAAGCACCAAAGGTTGCTGCGCGACTACGTCCGCGAGCGGAGGCTCCGCATCGCTCGCCTGCTCCGCATCCCCCGCTACGCTTAGGAGCCCGTCTGTCTAACGGCAACGGGCTCACGTCGGGGCCTCCACGCCCTTCCCTCCACCTCGCGACCTCCGGTCGCGACCCCTAGACACGATCCCTCCTCGGTCGGCCCTCGGTGACGCAATGGTGCGGCGCCGGGGGTCGTTTTTTTTGGGTGTATCCTTGAAAGGGTGCGTCCCCGGCTCCTGCACGCGATCGTGACGGCGAGCGCGCTCGCGCCGCTCGGCCGCGGCGCCCCGGCGCACGCCGACTGGGACGTTCGGAGGACGGGCGACCGCGGCCTCGTCGAGCAGGCCGCGCGCGCGCTGGCCGCGCGTCCCGAGGATGGCGCGCTCGCGGCGCGCCTCGTGCGCCTCGCGGGCAAGAGCCGCGCGCCGGCGCTGCGCGCGCGCTTCGAGGCGCCGGCCCGGCCGCCGGACGCGCGCTACGCCGAGGTGGCGGCCTACGCGACGATCTTGCTCGCGCTCGGCGCCAACGAGGACGCGGCCGCCGCGTTCGCGCGCGCGGCCGCGTTGCGTCCCGAGCTCGCGATGCTCACGGGCCGCGCGCGGGCGCTCGAGCGCGCGGGACGGCCCGCCGACGCGCTCGCCGCCTACGACGACGCCCTCGCCCGGGCGCGCGCGCCCGCCGAAAGACGCCGCCTGCTCGAGGCGGAGATCCCGCTCCTACCGCCCGGCGATAGCGAGCGTGAGCTCGCGCTGCGGCGTGCGCTTGCCACGCTCGAGCCCCGCTCCGAGGACGCCGCGGCGCGCGTCGCCGACGTCCTCGAGCGTCTGGGGCGGCCCGCCGAGGCGGCCGAGCTGCTCGAGGCGCGCGCCGCTC
>DATKFB010000062.1:0-5404 GCA_035544435.1 Polyangia bacterium | reverse complement strand
CACGGTTGCTCCCGCCGCGCCGATCGTCGCCTGCCCGGTCCCACGAACGCACACCGACGCTGCCGCGTTGGTGGCCGACGCGTGGAGCACGACAATTCCCGTGACGTCCGACGATACGTAGACGCCGAAGACCACGGGCTGGCTCGAAAGGCCGCTCGAGAGCGTGTACATCTTGGCGTCCTCGGTCGCTGCCTCGATCGTGATCGTCAGGCTCTGCAGCGTCGGATCCTCCGGCGTCGCCGTGACGGAGACCAGGATCAGCGACTCCTTCTTGCCGCAGCTCTGCGCGCCGAGGGCCACCAGCGCGAGGACAGCAACGCCGACCAAGGTTCGTTTTCTATGCATCGCGAGCGTCGTCATTCGCACACCACTCCCGTGGGGCAGGTCGGCCTGGTCGTCCCCCCCGTCGCGACCGCGGCGCCGACGACGGCGCCCGCCGCGACGACGCCCACGATCCCCCAGAACCACCACCGCGTGTAGAAGGGGTGGTCGGCCGCCTCCCGTGGGGGAGGCGCCGTTCGTGCGAGCGTGACCGCGGGCTGATGGACCGCCGGTGGCGGCGGCGCGGGCGGCGGTCTCGGCAGAGGCGTCACCGGCGCGACGGGCACGGGTGCAGCCGCGTGCTCTTGCTCGACGCGCAGCGCCTCCATCTCCGCGATGTACCCCTCGATCTCGGCGCGTTCATCGGGCGAAATCTTGTCCTTGCCGGATTTCGTCTTCGCGAGGTAGTCCTGGAACGCGTCGATGGCCTGCTGGGGCTGGCGCATCTTCTGGCGACAGCGCCCGATGTTGCGAAGGTAGGCCGGGTGCAGCGTCTCGGCGTAGAGCTTCGCGAAGGCCTCCAGCGCCTCGTCGTAGCGGCCCGCGGCGAACGACTCCCGGGCCGTCATCTCGAGCTCGTTGCGGTGATGCTCGGCGTACGCCGGACGCGTCATGGCCACGGCCGACACCGTCGCCCAGAGAAGGACGATGCCCGCGAGGCCCGTCCGCCCTGTTCTCTTCAGCAAGCCCGACATGCCACGAAAACCAGTAAAGCCTCAGGCGAGGCACGAGTCAAAGGCACCGCGGCGAAGTGCCGCACCTGCCTGAAGCGGCCAACTTCGACTTGCCGGCCGCCGGGCCTCCTCGATCAATCGGCGCAGATGATGATCTTGCCGCAGGCGACCTCGCCCGCCGCGATGATCTTTCCATCGGGGGAAAACGCCACGGAGAGCGGGTAATACGTCGGCACCTTCGAGCCACGCGCTCCGCGGCTCGTCGCGTCCCAGATGCCGATGCGTCCGCCGTCGAAGTTCGTGCCGACCGCCTGCGCGAGGAAGCGGCCGTCGGGCGAGAACGTCATCCCGTTGGCGGCCAGAGGGTTGCCTCGGGTGTCCATCGTCGTGATCATCGTGCCGACCGGTCGTGGCGACGGGCCGGGCGGCACGGCCCAGAAGCTCGTGACGCCGTCCTCGCCACCGGCGGCGAAGGTCTTGCCGTCGGGCGAGAACGCGCCCGCCAGCGTCGAATACGCGAGATCCGTGCCGGCGTCGCTCGTGATCGTGAGCGCCATCGCGGGCGTCACCGTGGCGCTCGCGAAGTTCAAGACGTCGGCGAAGCCGTTGCCGTAGCCGATGCCCACCCACAACGCCGTAGGCGTCTGCACGGGCGAAATCGTCAGCGCATAGGCGCCGTTCGGGAGCATGACCGTCTTCGTGGGAGCGTCCGTGCCGACGTTGTGCACGGTCAGGATGCCGTCGGTGTCGGCCGCGAAGAGCTGCTTGCCGTCGGGCGAGAACCCGACGCCATCGACCTGACCCGTCTGACCCGTGGGCGCGCCCACGACCGCCCAGGTCGTCGTGTTGTGGACAGTGATCTGCCCGCCGCCGGAGCCGACGGCGAAGAGCTTGCCGTCCGCGGAGAAGGCCATGTGACCCTGACCCATCGTCGACAGCTCGTGCCCTTCGGCCGTGGGTACGGCTCCGCTCATCTTCCAGACCTTGATGCGGCTGTCTTCGCCCGCGCTGAGCAGCAGCTTGCCGTCGGGCGAGAAGGCCATCGACGACACGCGCCAGTCGCCGACGCCGCCCTCGATGCACGGGGGGGGGACCACGATGTGATCGTATTCGGTGCACTTCGTGAGCGACGGCGGATCGACGAGCACGGGTGGTGCGTCGGTGCCGCCGTCTTGGCCGGCCGCACCCATCGTGCCGGCGTTGCCTTGCGTGCCGCCGGCACCGCCGTCTTGGCCGGCCGTGCCCATGCTGCCGGCCGTGCCGATGCTGCTGCCCGCGGTGCCTTGCGCGCCCGCGGCGCCCTGAGTCCCAGCGGCGCCTTGCGCGCCGGCCGTGCCGACGTTGCCCGCGGTGCCTTGAGCGCCGGCTGTGCCCATGCCTGACGAGCCGGCGGCTCCGGTCGGCGCCGGGCAGCTCTGCGAGACCATGAGCTCGAGCGGCACCGGGTCCGTCGTCACGCCCGCCGACGCGATCGACGCGCGCGCCGAGCCCTGATAACACTCCGCCGAGGGACCGGCGCTGGCCGTCGCGACGATGAGGACGTTGCCCGTGACGCTCGACGGGACGTAGACGCCCAGGACGAGCGGCGTGCCGGAGAGCCCGCTCACGTGCGTGAACGTCTTGGGCGCCACGCTTCCGACCGCGAGGACGACCGTCGTGAGGTTCGCGTCCGCCGGGCTCGCCGTGAGCGAGACGAGGACGAGCGATTTCTTGTCGCCGCAGCTTTGCACGCACAGCGCTGCCAGCGCCAGCGCCACGAAGACACGGGCGCCGCCGCGCCCCAACGGTCCGCGGGCGCGCGCGCCGGTCACGCGGGCGGAGCTCACTGGCAACCTCCGGGCGCCGTGCAGGGCGGCTGGGTCGTCCCGCTCGAGAGCGCGACAGCCGTCGCGATCCCACCCAGCGCTACGACGCCCACGGCGGTCCAGAACCACCAGCGCGTGTAAAACGGGTGGCTCTCCTCGGGCGGCGGCTGCTGCGGCGCCGCCAGCGTCGCGGCCGGCGGACTCTCGACGGCGACGGGCGGGGGAGCCGGGGGCGGTGCCACGGGCGCCACGGGCGCCGTCGTGAGTGGCGTCACCGGGGGCGCCGCCGCGGCGTGCGCATCCTGATCGCGCAGGGCCCGCATCTCTTTGATGTAGCCTTCGATCTCCGCGCGCTCGTCGGCCGAGGTCTTGTCCTTGCCGGACTTCGTCTTTGCGAGGTAATCCTGGAACGCGTCGATGGCCTTCTGCGGCTCGCGCATCTTCTGGTGACAGCGCCCGATGTTGCGCAGGTAGACGGGATGCAGCGTCTCGGCGTAGAGCTTCGCGAAGGTCTGGAGGGCCTCGTCGTAGCGCCCGGCGGCGAACGACTCGCGCGCCTTCATTTCGAGCTCGTTGATCTGATGGTCGGCGGCCCGCGCCGGCTGTGCCGCCGCGAGCGTCACGAGCAACGTCCACAGGAAGACTACACGCCCAGCGCTACCAGCGACCTTCTTCGTTAAGCACGACATTAGGTCGAAAACAGTAAGGCCTGGGCGGGGGGCGAGTCAAAGTCCGCCGTTGTACACTGCGGCGCCCATGCCTTCGCCTCGAGACGACATGTCGTCAGATGTGGCTTCGCGCCTCGGTGACGTCGACATCCACCTCTTCGCCGAGGGGACGCACGGCCGGATTTACCAAAAGCTCGGCGCGCACGTCGGGAGCGAGGGCGGGAAGGCCGGCACGCGCTTCGCCGTGTGGGCGCCCAACGCCGCGCGCGTCGCCGTCATCGGCGACTTCGAAGGCTGGGGCCAGGCGCCCGTCGCGCTCGCGTTGCGGTCGGGCGCCGGCATCTGGGAGGGCTTCCTGCCCGGCGTCCTCGACGGCGCGCACTACAAATATCGCATCACGGCGCAAACCGGCGAATACCGCGTCGACAAGGCGGATCCTTATGGTTTCCGGTGCGAGCTGCCCCCCGCGACGGCCTCGATCGTGTGCCGGCTCGACCGTCACGCCTGGCAGGATGCCGCATGGATGGAGGCGCGGCGCGCGCGCAATGCCTTCCAGGCGCCGGTTTCGATCTACGAAGCGCACCTCGGCTCGTGGATGCGCGTGCCCGAGCAGGGTAACCGCTGGCTCACCTACCGGGAGCTCGCGCCCAAGCTCGCGGCGCACGTCACGGCCTGCGGCTTCTCACACGTCGAGCTGCTTCCGGTAGCCGAGCATCCCTTCTACCCGTCGTGGGGCTATCAGGTGACTGGCTTCTTCGCGCCGACGTCGCGCTACGGCGCGCCCGAGGACTTCATGTGGTTCGTCGACTACCTGCACGGGCGGGACATCGGCGTCATCCTCGACTGGACGCCGGCGCACTTCCCCACGGACGAGCACGGGCTCATCTACTTCGACGGCACGCACCTGTACGAGCACGCTGACCCGCGCAAGGGCATCCACGCCGAGTGGGGCAGCGCGATCTTCAACTACGGTCGCAACGAGGTGCGCAGCTTCCTCATCTCGAACGCGAACTTCTGGCTCGACCACTATCACGTCGACGGGCTGCGCGTCGACGCCGTCGCGTCGATGCTGTACCTCGACTACGGCCGGCAGGGCGGCGACTGGGTGCCGAATCAATACGGCGGGCGCGAGAACCTCGAGGCCATCCAGTTCCTGCGCACCTTCAACGAGTCGACCTACCGCGACCACCCCGACACGCAGACGATCGCCGAGGAGTCGACGTCCTGGCCCATGGTCTCGCGGCCCACGTACACGGGCGGGCTCGGCTTCGGCATGAAGTGGGACATGGGCTGGATGCACGACGCGCTCCAGTACTTCGAGCAAGATCCCATCGGGCGGCGCTACCACCACCACAAGCTCACGTTCCGCAGCGTGTACTTCTGGAGCGAGAACTTCGTGCTGCCCCTGTCGCACGACGAGGTCGTGCACGGCAAGCGCTCGCTCGTCGAGAAGATGCCGGGCGACCTGTGGCAGCGCTTCGCGAACCTGCGCCTGCTCTATGGCATGATGTGGGCGCAGCCGGGGAAGAAGCTGCTCTTCCAGGGCGGCGAGTTCGGTCAGTACAGGGAGTGGGCGCACGACAGCAGCCTCGACTGGAACCTGCTCGGCGAGACGGCGTTCCACACGCAGCTCATGGCGTACGTCGGCGAGCTCAACCGGATCTACCGGACCCACGCGGCGCTGCACGCGCGCGACGTGGGCGTCGAGGGCTTCGAATGGATCGACGCCAACGACGCCGAGAACAGCGTGTACTCGTTCCTGCGCCACGGCCGGGGCGAGCGCGAGGTGCTGCTCGCGGTGTTCAACTGCACGCCGATCCCCAGGCGCGACTACCGCGTCGGCGTCCCCTTCGCGGGGCGCTGGAGGGAGCTGCTCAACAGCGACGCCGAGATGTTCGGCGGCAGCGGCCTCGGCAACCTGGGCGCCGTCGAGGCC
>DATKFB010000061.1:0-2102 GCA_035544435.1 Polyangia bacterium | reverse complement strand
TGGGGGAGATCGCCCGGCTGGCCGAGGAGGGGGCGAACGCGCAGAAGGCCATCGAGCAGTGGCGCACGCTCTTCCGGCAGGACCCGAAGAACAAGGAGGCGCGCGACGCGCTGAAGCGCCTGTACCGCCAGACGGCGAGCTGGAACGGGCTGACGGACCTGCTGCGTCAGGAGCTCGACCGGCTGGCCCCCGACGATGCGGCGGGCCGACTGCCCGTGCTACGCGAGATCGCGCTCGTTTACCGGGACGAAGTGAAGAGCGACTCGGCGCTCGTCACCGTGCTCACGCAGATCGTGCAGCTCGACCCGACCGACCTGGCGAGCGTCCGCGAGCTCGCGAGGGTCTACGAGTCGCTGCAGCGCTGGCGCGATCTTCTCACGATGCAGGCGAGGCAGGCCGATCTCGAGGCGGAGCCGGGCGTGAAGGCCGAGCTGTGGCGGGCGATCGCCCGGCGCTGGCTCGACCAGTTCTCGAACGTCCAGAACGCCGTGGAGGCGTACGAGAAGCTGCTCGCCGTCGAGGCGAAGGATCGGGAGGCGATCGATCGACTCAAGGAGCTCTACGCCAAGCGGCGCGCGTACAAGCCGCTCTTCGACCTGCTCTCGCAGGAGGCCGAAGTCGTGCCCGAGGGCGCCGAGCGCCGCGGGCTCTGGATGGAGATGGCCAAGCTCGCCGCCGAGCGCCTCGATATGAGCGCCCAGGCCGTGGTCCTCTACAAGCGAGTGCTCGGCGAAGAGCCGTCGTCGTCGGCGGCGCTCGACGCGCTCGAGAAGCACGCCGAGCGCGACAAGGACTTCGCCACCGTGGCCGAGGTGCTGGAGCGTCGCTCGGAGCTCGCGCCCGACGCTGCGGCGCGCCTGGCGATCCTCCTGAAGCTCGGGGCCATCTACTCCGATCGCGTGCGCGATCCGGCCAAGTCGATGAGCGCCTGGCGGCGCGTCCTCGCGCTGCAACCCGGTCACGCGAAGGCGCTCCGCGTCTTGCGCGACAGCTACGTCGCCATCGGCGACTACGACGGGCTCTCCGAGCTCTATGCAGAGAACAACGACTGGGAGGGGCTCGTCGAGGTGCTCTCCGGAGCGGCGGACAAGGCGACCGACGCCGACCTCAAGGTCGACCTGAGCTTTCGCTGCGCCGCCGTGTACTCCGAGCGGTTGAACGCGCCGGACCGAGCCTTCCGCGCGTACGAGCGAGTGCTCTCCGTGCGGCCCGACGATGCCCGGGCCGCCGCGGCTCTCGCGCCTCTGTACGAAAAGGACGAGAAGTGGGGGCGCCTCCCGGGGCTCTACGAGATCCTGCTCGCGGACGCGAGCGGCACGAGCGAGAAGCTCTCGCTCCTCGACAAGCTGGTGCAGGTCACGGGGCTTCGATTGCAAGACCGGGCGACCGCGTTCAAGTGGGCCACGAGGGCCTACGAGCTCGCGCCAGCGCGCGATGGCGCGGTCGCGGCCTTCGAGGCGGCAGCCAGGGCCGCCGAGCAGTGGACGGGTTTCGTCGAGGCGCTCGGCGCCCGGCTCGAGGTCCTCGATGGAACCCGCGCGGGCAAGAAGGGCAAGAAGAAGAGGGAGACGGATGGCGTCGATGGAGGGCGCCGCGAGGAGCTGCGCGTCCTTCGCGCCAAGCTGGCCGAGGTGTTCGCCCGCGACATGGGTCGCATCGACGAGGCCGTGCAGGTCTACCGGCAGCTCGTCGAAGAGGACGAGACCGACGACGTCGCCGTGCATACGCTCGACCGGGTCCTTCGCGAGGCCGATCGGCGCGACGACCTGCGGTGGCTCTTCGACCTGCGCGTCGACCGCGCGAACACGGCGCTCAAGCTCGATCTGCTCGGCGAGTGGGCCCTACTCGAAGAAGAGGCGTTCGGCGCTCCGGAGAACGCGGTGCGCCTGTACCGCCGGATGCTCGAGCTCGTCCCTCACCACGGGAGCGCCTTGCGGTCGCTGGCGCGCTTGCTGCGCGCCCAGGGCGACGCCGACGGAGCCGCCGAGGTCATCGCGCTCGATCGCGATCAGCGCGAGGGCATGGAGCGCGCGGCGCGCGAGATCGAGCTGGCGAAGCTCTTCGTCGATCCCCTGCACCGGTACACCGACGCGCTGGGGGCG
>DATKFB010000060.1:0-2323 GCA_035544435.1 Polyangia bacterium | reverse complement strand
TGGCTGCCGCTCGGCGCCGCGGCGGTCGGTGCCGCGGTGATCTTGATCGTGGCAATGCCACGCTCGCCTTCGCCCCCGCGCTCACCGACGTCGCCAGATCCCCTCGCGCGCGGCGACGAGGGCGCGGTGACCCCACCCGAGCTCCACGTCTTCCGCAGTGTGTCCCCGCACACGACCGCGCCTCTCGCGAGCGGCGCGACGATCGGCCCGCGCGAGGGGCTTCTCTTCGCCTACTCGAGCCTCGATCCCGCCTTCACGCACCTCATGGTCTTCGCGGTCGACTCGAGGTATGGCGTGCATTGGTACTACCCGGCGTACCTGCGGCCCGGCGACGATCCGCCTGCGATCCCGATCGCGCCTGGCCGCGCCGGTGTCGAGCTGGGAGAGGAGATTCGCCACGAGCTGCCGCCTGGGCCGATGCGCGTCATCGCGCTCTTCCTGCGCGAGCCACGCGGTGTGCTCGAAATCGAGGAGCTCGTTCGCAAGAAGCTCGCCGAGCCGCGACGACCATTGGAGAGCGGTAGCCCGCTGCCCGTGTTAGGCGCGACCCAGGCGTCTATCATATTGCGCGTGACGCCATGAGGATCGCGACGGTCTGCGTGTTCCTCGTGGCGCTCTCGGGTCTCGCGCGGGCGGACGGTGGGCAGGGTCCGTCGACCGCCACCGCGCGGCGCTTTGCGCTCGTGATCGGCAACAACCTGCCTCCGCACGCCGGCCTCTCGCGCCTCCGGTACGCGGACGACGACGCGGTCCGCTGGGCCGTGACGTTCGACGCGCTCGGCGCCGAGGTCGAGGTGCTCACCGAGCTGGATGAGGAGAGCCGTCGGCTCTACGGGCCACTCTCGTTCAAGCCGAGCCCGCCCACGAGCGCGTCGCTGAGCGCCGCGGTCGGACGCCTCGCTTCGCGCGTGGCCGCGGCACACGCGGCCGGTGCGCACGCGATCTTCTACTTCGTCTACGCCGGGCATGGCGACGTCGACGGCGGTCACGGCTACGTCGCCCTCGTCGACGGTCGCCTCACGCGGGACGATCTCGGCGCCACCGTGCTCGGGCGTCTCGGCGCCGACACGAACCATGTCATCATCGACGCGTGCCGGGCGTCGTCGTTCCTCGGCGACCGGGGGCCAGGCGGAGAGCGTCGCCCGTGGCAGGACGCCTACTTTGCTCCGAATGCCCCGCGCATCCCCCACACCGGCTTCCTCCTCGCCAGCTCGTCGAGCGGCCTCAGCCACGAATGGGAGGAGTTCCAGGCGGGAGTCTTCTCGCACGAAGTGCGTTCGGGGCTCCTCGGAGCCGCCGACGCCAACGGCGACGGGCTGGTCACCTATGACGAGCTGACGGGGTTCGTGCGCCTGGCGAACCTACCCGTAACGAACGAACGGTTCCGCCCGCACATTGTGTCGCGGAGCCCAGCAGACAGCGACGGCGTGCTGGTCGACCTACGCGGGGCGCGCCCTGGGTCGCTAACCTTGGACGCGGCGCAGGCCTCGGCGCACGAGCTACTTGAGGACCGCGCAGGCGTCCGATGGGCCGACTTCCACATGGGCGCGAGCGGTCGCGTCCACCTGATCTTGCCGCGTCCCGGCTGGAGCACCGAGGGTTTCTACCTGCGCTCGCTGGCGAATGACAGCGAGTACGCCGTCCCGGCAGGACGCGACGTTCGCCTGGCCGACCTCTCAGCCGCGCCGGAGCGCGCGCCCCACCGTGGCGCCCTCACTGATGCCTTCACGCACCTGTTCGAGCTGCCCTTCGATCAAGCCGCGCTCGACCTGCTGAGCGCCGACGCGGACCTTCGCGTTGAAGCGCGCTCGAGCTCGCCCGATTCGGACTGGTGGACGTCGCGCTCAGCGAAGGTCGCGGGGATCGCGACGCTGGGGGCGGGAGGCGCGTCGCTCGCCGCCGCTGGCGGCTTTGTCGTCTCGGCGCTCGGCGTGCAGCACACCGCCGACCAGGCGAGCGGATTCGACCGCGTCGGATACAACCAGGAGATCGACTCGCGGAACCGATGGGCCACGGCGACCGCCGTCAGCGGAGGCCTGCTCGTGGCCGCGGGAATTGGCTTGCTGCTCTGGCGCCGCCACGCGATCGATTCCACGCCTTCGCTCTGGTAGCGAGATTCGATCAGATGGGGAACTCTGGGGTTAGGATCAACGCGAGAGTACGATGATCTCGCCTGAGCCCGTCTTTTCCAACTTCCCTCGTGCGGATCGTGCCGCGTCCGCCGTGCTCGTGCTGGTCCTAGCCCGAAGTTCCCCGAGTCGGTAGACGTAAGCCTGGGAAATTCCTCGCGGACGAGGAATTTCCCAGGTTGAGTTATGGGAAC
>DATKFB010000059.1:0-2929 GCA_035544435.1 Polyangia bacterium | reverse complement strand
CGTTGCCCGTGCCTTTCTCGAGATCCTTGTCGAGCTTGCTCTGGCCCTCGTCGACGTAGCCCGAGCCCGTGTCGAGCATGTCGAGCACGTCGCGCGCGAGCTTCATGCCCCAGTAGGCCTTGCGCACGTTCTGCTCGACGTCGGCGCGCGCGGCGTTCTGCTTCTCCTGCGTTACGCCCACGCCGGCGCGGGCCGCCGCCACCCCCGCCGAGATCTTCCCGAAGTCCCAGACCGGCTGGATGAGCTTCAACTCGGTGCGCGTGAAGACGCGCGTCCAGTTGACGTCCGTGAGGCGGGCCTCGCCGTTAGTCGTGCTCACGCAGTTGGTTGTGTCTAGGAACTGCTTCAGTTCGCCGTTCGCGTCGCGCTCGTAGCGCTGGCAGTGGATGCTGGGCGAGGGCGCGAGGATCGACAGCAAGTCACCCTGCGGCAACCAGTTGCGGCGCGCCTCGGAGACCTGCGCCTCCATGGCCTCGGTCGCCGCGGCGGCCGCTTGCATGCCGGGGCTTGCCTGGCGTGCGAGGTCGAGGAGCTCGGGAAGGGTCATCTTCTTGGCCTGGGCCGCGCGTGCGCCGAGCACGGCGAACGTCGCGAGCAGGGCAGCGAGCGCGGAGGGCCACCGTCGGGATTCGAACATTCGGCGCATGGCGAAACACTATACACACGGCGCTCGCAGGTGCGTTGATTTGCCTCACGCGCGGCGGCGCGTTGACCCCCGCCCGCGGCTCGTGTTACCCGCATCACGACATGCCCGCGAAAAAGACGCCGCGCGCCTCCCGGGTCGAGACGGCCCAGCTCGTCCTGCCGGGCCTGACGAACACGCACGGCACGATCTTCGGCGGCATCCTCATGCAGTGGATCGACATCGCCGGGGGGATCGCGTCGGCGCGCCACTCGGGCGGCGCCGTCGTGACGGCGTCGATGGATCGCCTGCACTTCCTCAGCCCCGTGCAGCTCGGCGAGATCGTCATCCTGCAGGCGCAGGTGAACTTCGCGGGCACGACCTCGATGGAGGTGGGCGTGCGCGTGTTTGCGGAAAACGAGGCCACTTTCAAACGCAGGCAGACGACGCGCGCCTACCTGACCTTCGTGGCTGTCGACGGGCAGGGGCGCCCGCGCCCCGTGCCGCCGCTCGTGCTCGCAACCGCAGAGGATCGGCGCCGCTTCCAGGACGCGAAGCGCCGGCGCACCGTGCGCCTGCGCGAGCGCCGCGCTATGACCAAGGCGTGAAGAGAGAAGGCGAAACCGACGACGTCGGTCCACTGCAGACCGGCGCGGTCCTGCACGGCGGTCGCGACCGCGAGCTCATCGTCGCGACGGGCGCGGACCGCGCGCGCTTCCTGCACGGCATCGTCACGGGCGACGTCACCGGGACGCCCGTGGGCGGCGGCTGCCGCGCGGCGCTGCTCACGCCCAAGGGCCACGTCGTGGCGGACCTGATGATCTTCGTGCGGCCCGACGAGATCTGGATCGTGACCGACGCGGGGCAGGGCGACGCGACGGCCGCCGCGCTCTCTCGTTACGCCATCATGGACGACTTCGCGGCGGCGCGGCGGCCCGGGTTCGCGCAGCTCGCCGTGCTCGGGCCCGCGGCCGGGCCCCGCCTCGTCGAGGCGAAGCTCGTCCCCGGCGAGGGCCAACTGCCCGGTCCGGCGCCCCTCTCGCACGCGCTGTTGGGCGAGCTATGGAGCGTGCGCGCGCGCGAGCTCGGCGCCGACGGCTACTGGCTGGCCGGCTCGCCCGAGGCGGTTGCCCTTGCGGGCCTCGCGCTCGGGACGGCCGCGGTGCCCACGCTCTCCGAGCCCGCGGCCGAGGCCGCCCGCATCGCCGCGCTCGAGGGCCGCTGGGGCGCCGAGATCACGCCCGAATATTTCCCCATGGAGGTCGGCCTCGTGGGCGCCATCGACTACACGAAGGGCTGTTACCTCGGCCAGGAGCCCATCGTGCGCCTGCGCGATCGCGGCCACATCAACTGGCGCCTCGTTCAGCTCGACGTCGCGGGGTCGGTCGACCCGGCCCCCGGCGACGCGCTCGAGAGCGACGTCAAGCCGCGCGCCGGCAAGCTCACGAGCGCAGGCCGCTTCTCCGACGGGCGCGGCGTCGCCCTCGCCATGCTCCACATCAGCGTCCCCGTCGGCGGCGACGTGCGCATCAAGCACGGCGACGCCGCGATCTCGGCGCGCGTCCGGCAGAGCGTCGCGGCCCAGTAGTTGACACGGGGACGGCAAAACAGTAATTCGAGCCCATGGGAAGACGTGACAACCGGCGCTCGATGAAAATGCGCCGTCGCATCAGCCAGAAGAAGCTCAAGGCCCGCCTCAAGCGCAAGCGGCCCGCCGCGCCCGTCAAGGCGCCCGCCGCCAAGACGAAGAAGAAGGCCGCCCCGAAAGAGTAAGGGGGGCGCGTCCGCGCGCGCCGCGTGCAAACCGCCGCCGCTCCCACCGCGCTCATGCGCCAATACCTCGACGTTAAGTCGAGGTATCCGGACGCCATCGTCTTCTTCCGCCTCGGGGACTTCTACGAGATGTTCTACGAGGACGCGACGTACGTCGCGAAGGCGCTCAGCCTCACCCTCACGACGCGCGACAAGGGCAAGGAAGACCCCGTCCCCATGTGCGGCGTGCCGTACCACGCCGTGCGGTCGTACTTGCTCAAGCTCACGGAGCTCGGCCACCGCGTGGCCCTCTGCGAGCAGCTCGAGGACCCGAAGGTCGCGCGCGGCATCGTCAAGCGCGACGTCATCCGCGTCGTCACGCCGGGCGTGAACCTCGACGAGGAGTCGCTCGACCCGCGCGTGCCCAGCTTCGTCGCGGCGGTCGCGGGCGAGCCGCGGCGGGGGTACGGGCTCGCCTTCCTCGACGTCACGACGGGCGACTTCCACGCCACCGAGGCTCCCACGGCCGAAGCGCTCGTCGACGAGCTCGCGCGC
>DATKFB010000058.1:0-2421 GCA_035544435.1 Polyangia bacterium | reverse complement strand
CCTCGACGGTCATTCCCGGCGCCGCCGTCAAGGCGATGCGCGCGCCCCGCAGACCAGCGCCCGTGTCGTGCTCGCGCTTGATCTCGGCGACCGATCGAATCGACTCCGGGTTCGTCAAGATCTCGGCGTCGCGCTGTCCCTCGGGCACGTCTCGGCACGCAATCTCTTCCATCGAGAGGACGGCTGCCACGCTGTCGAGCGCGGTCAGACACGTGCTCAAGGCAATCATGATCGCCAACCGCCGCATGTGCGCTCCTTGCACCTCGAAACGTAAGTCGCGGGCCGCGCCGACCCAGAGAAAAATGAAGCGCCCAGCGAGGCGGAAGACGTGGGACTGCCGGCTTGCGAGAGCACAGCCCGTGCCTTACTCTCGCGGCGCCCTGAACCCGAGGAGGCCGAGTTGCAGCGACGCAGGTCATTGACGTTCATGGTCGGTCTCTGTGTTCTGGGGACTTGTCACCTGACGGCCTGCAAGGTGGAGCGCGTCGGCAACGGGAACCGATCGGCGAGCGAGTCATCCTCGAACGATGGCGGTGGCGCGCGGACGCCCAAGCAGAAGACCATCGGGCTCACGTTGATGACGTACAACAACCCGTTCTTCTCTGTCATCAAGAGCGTGGCGCGCAAGGCGGCGGAGGCCAAAGGCCTTCAGTTTCGCGAGAACGACGCCGAGCTCGATTCGAACAAGCAAGCCGCCGCCATCGAAGACTTCTTGGCGCAGGGCGTGGACGCCATCTTGCTGAACCCGGTGGACTCGGCGGCGATCGTGAAGTCGGTCGAGCAGGCGAACCAGAAGGGCGTTCCCGTCGTCACGATCGACGTCACGGCCGACGGCGGCAAGGTCGCCACCTTCGTCGGGTCCGACAACTTCAAGCTGGGCGTCCTCACGGGCGAGTACATCGTCAAGCGCTTGAACGGCAAGGGCAGGCTGGCGCTACTCACGCACTCCAACGTAACGTCGGGGCTCAAGCGAGAAGAGGGCGCCAAGAGCATCTTCAAGCAATACCCGGGCATCCAGATCGTGTCCGAGCAGTCGACGCGCGGAGAACGCCTCGCCGCCGTCAACATCACGGAGAACGTCCTCACGGCGAATCCGAAGCTGGATTGCATCTG
Organism: Polyangia bacterium; assembly: GCA_035544435.1. Taxonomy (GTDB): domain Bacteria; phylum Myxococcota_A; class Polyangia; order Fen-1088; family Fen-1088; genus DASZFV01. The sequence continues at coordinate 1,308 of DATKFB010000058.1, read as the reverse complement.
GGCCGTCAACGATCCGACCGCGCTTGGCGCACTCCAGGCCGTCAAGCAAGCCAAACGCGAGAAGCAGCTGTTCTTGATCGCGGTCGACGGCTCGCCCGAGGCCGTCGAGGCCATTCGCCAGGGCGGCGCGTTCGCCGCCACTGCCGCCCAGTTCCCTCAAAGGATGGCCACCGCCGCTCTCGACCAAGCCCTGCGCGCGATGAGCGGCGAGAAGCTCCCGCCATTTTTCCCGATCGCCGGTTCGCTCGTCACGCGAGAAAACGTCGCTAGCTATCCCGGTTGGGCGGAGTGAGCAGCGTCGCCTCAGAACGAGCCTCCGCGCCGGTCCTGGCGGTCCAGCACCTTTCGAAGACCTACCCGGGCGTTCAGGCGCTGCGCGACGTCGAGCTCCGCCTGGTCGCCGGCGAGGTCCACATGCTGCTCGGTGAGAACGGCGCCGGAAAATCGACGCTCGTGAAGGTGCTGGCGGGCGCCACCGCGCCCGACGCCGGGGCCGCGCTCTCCTTCGCGGGCCGCCCCGTCGAGATCGCGAGTCCGCGGCAGGCGCGCGCCTTGGGCATCTCGGTGATCCATCAGGAGCTCAACCTGATCGCGAGCCTGAGCGCGGCCGAGAACATGTCGCTCGGCCGCGAGCTGCGCGGCCGCTTCGGTCAGCTCGAGCACGGCGCCATGCGCGCGCGGGCCCGCGCGGCCCTGCGCAGGCTCGGCGTGGACTTCGACGTCGACGGCCCGGTCGAGCGCCTGTCCGTGGCGCAGCAGCAGCTCGTCGAGATCGGCGCGGCGTTGCTCGACGAGTGCCGCGTGCTGATCCTCGACGAGCCCACGTCGGCGCTGGCCCAGCACGAGGTCGAGCGCCTCGGCGAAATTTTGAAGCGACTGAAGGCCGACGGCGTGGCCATCCTCTATGTCACGCACCGTTTCGAGGAGGTGTTCGCCTTCGGCGACCGCGCCACGGTCTTCCGCGACGGCGAGCGCGTGCACGAGGGGTTGCTCGGCGAGATCAGCAAGGCCGAGCTCATTCGGTTGATGGTGGGGCGCGACGTGCGTGACGTCTACCCGGCGCGCCAGGCGGCGCTCGGCGAGACGCTGCTCGAGGTGCGCGGCCTGCGCAGCCGCGCGGGAATCGCCGACGTGAGCTTCTACCTGCGGGCCGGCGAGGTGCTCGGGCTCGCGGGCCTCATGGGCTCGGGTCGCACGGAGGTGGCGCGCGCGCTGTTTGGCGCCGATCCGTCGGCCGAAGGCGCCGTCACGCTCGGCGGAAAGCCGATGCCGCTCGGCTCGGTTCGAGGCGCCATGCGGGCCGGCCAC
>DATKFB010000057.1:0-4616 GCA_035544435.1 Polyangia bacterium | reverse complement strand
ATGGCCTCGAAGGAGATGAGCTTGCCCGTGCGCAGCGCCTTGGCGAGCATGTGCTCCATGGCGGGCGGGATGCGGCCGCCCGCCGGCTCGTGCCAGCGACGCTCGAGGAACTTCGCGAGCCCCTCTTGCAGCCAGACGGGTGCGCGGTCGCGCGTGAGCGACGAGACGGCGTAGTGCACGAGCTCGTGGTTGATCGTGTCGAGCCACGGATACCCGGTGGCGAGCGCGCGCGGCGACGTCACCATGAGGCGCGCCCACTTGCACAGCGCAATCGTGCCGGTGCGCGCGACCTCGGCCACCGTGAGCGACGAGACCGCCGCGAGGTCGGACGGGCTGCGGTAGAGCTCGATGCGGATGGGGAGCTCGGCCTCGAACCCGAGGTCGTCGTGCAGCGCGCGGTACGCGGCCTCGAGCGCCTCGCGCGCGTAGGGCAGGAGCACTCCGTCGACGGCGGGATAGCGGACGATGAAGTGTCCGAACCGCTCCTCCTTGTGATCCTTGATGGCGTCGCGCGCCTCGGCGGCTAGCGCGCGCAGCTCGCGGGCGTTGACGGCGCTCGCGTCGCGCGGCCCGGCCGCGAGCGAGGCCTCGAGGTCGTGGACGGCGTCGGCGTAGTCGCCCTCGAGAAATTGCTCGTAGCCTTTCACGTAGAGCGTCTGCGGCGCCTCGGGCGCGACGCGCACGAGTTCGGCGACGCGCGCGCGCCCGTCCGCGAAGCGCCACTCGTCGAGCTGCTTCTCGGCGGTGCGCGCCAGCGCAGCGATCTCTTCGGGCGAGGGGCGCTCGGCCCGCGCGCGCGCGGCCGTCCCGGCCACGAGCGTGACCGCCGCCGCGATGAGGACGCTACGCCCGCGTCGCGTCACTTCACGAGCTCCTCGTAGTAGCGGCGCACCTCGTCGCGGAACCGCTCGGGCGCCTTCTCCTTCATGGCGTCGAGGAGCTCCTGCCGCCAGGCGCGCGGCGCCGTCGATTCGTCGGCGCCCGGAATGCGCACGGGATCGTGCCGCGGCTTGCTGCCGCCCATCGAGCGCTCCTGCATCGAGTCGCGCAGCTTGGCGAGACGGTCGGCGGCGTCGCGCTCCGCGACGGCGGCCGACTTCGACTCGCTGCGCTTGAGCATCTCCGCCGCCTGCCGCATGCGGCCCGCCGCCGACTTGAGGTCGCTCTCGGCGTTCTCGAGGCCCGGCATCTTACCGAGCCGGCGAGCCGCCTCGTCGGCCGTCTCGTCGGTGCGCTGGCCGATAGCGCCTTGCTTGTCGCCCTGTTGGCGCGCCTGCTCGCGCTCGGCGGGCGACATCGTGTCTTGGGGCCGCGGCAGCAGCTTGTCGAGGTCGTCGGCGATCTCCTGGGCGAGCCCGCGCGCCTCGCCGACCGCCTCGGCGCTCTTCTCGCGCTCCGCGCCGTCGCCTTTGCGGTGCGCGTGCTTGCTCTCGGCGCCTGGCCCCTGACCGCCCGCGGCCTCCTGCAGGTGGTCGGCCGCGCGATCGAGGTTGTTGGCGGCGCGCTCGGCCTCGCCCTTGGCCTCGGCGAGATCGCGCTCGCCGAGCAGGCGCATCATCTGCTTGGCGCTGTCGCGCGCGCGCTCGATGTCCTCGGCGAGCGCGCTCTCCGGATCGCCCGTTGGCACGCTCGCGAGGCGCTGCTTGAGCTTGTCGATCTTGTCGTTTTCGCGCTTGAGAAAGTCCTCGAGCTGCCCCGCGAGGCGCTTCTCGACCTCGGCCTCCTGCTTGTCGGCCAGGCCCCGCGTCTCCTTCTCGAGCGAGCGCTCGTCGCCCTCGATGTCGCCGACCTTCTTCATGAGGTCGGCCACGACGCGGTTCTCCTGCGGGAAGCGCTCGGCGCCGAAGCCGTCGAGGTTCTGGTCGAGCATCTGGCGCAGCCCGCGCAGATCGTCGCCGAGCTGCGCCAGCGCCTTATCGAGGTCGCCCATGTCGCCCTTCTCGAGCATCTCGTCAAGCTTCTTCGCCTGCGCCGCGACCGCCTTCATGTCGGGCGAGTTGCGCCACTCGTCGGGCACGTCGTTGCGATCCTTGAGCGCGGCCATCTTCTGGGCCAGCTCGCCGATGCGCGCCCGCAGGTCGCGCGCCTCGCGCTCGAGCTGGCGGCGCAACGCCTCGTCCTTCGTCGCCTTGTAGCGCGTCAGCAGATCCTGCAGGCGCTGGTGCGCGTCCGTGAGCTCGCGGCCGAGCGTCGCCAGATCCTCGAGCCGCTGCCGCCCCACGAGGTCGTCGAGCAGCAGGACGTCGCGCTCGAGCTCGGCGGCGTGGCGCGCCGACATGCCATCGAGCTTGGCGAGCCCGCCGGGCGACGCCGACGCGCGCAGCGCCGTCAGCGCGGGCGCCTCCTCGCGCAGCAGCTTGGCGAGCCGATCGGCGACGCCGGCGAGCGCGGCGCGCAGCGCCTTGCCGAGCGTGCCCTCGCGCCGATCGGCGTCGAGCAGGCGGCCGAGCAAAGTGAGGTGCGCCTCCTCGGCCTCGTGAACGGCGGTCAGCGCCGCGAGCCGCCCGGGCGTCGCCTCGCCGGCCTCGGGGCGTCCGTCGGTCGCGCCCGGGCCGTGCTCGAGCCTGTCCCCCAGATCGCCGAGCAGGCGCTCGAGGACCTCGCGCTGGCGCTCGAGCCGGTCCTCGAGCGACTCGTGGGCGTTCTGGATGATCACGGTGAGCGTGCGCGACGAGCCGACCTTCGCACCCGACACCTCGTCGCGATCGTGCGCCTCGATGTGGTACGCGATGCGCTCGCCCGCGAACTGCGCGCTCGCGGCCGGGTCCCACAGCGTGCGCCCCTGCGCCGACTTCGCGCCGTGCGCGTCCCGGAGCAGCGTGCGCTGCTCGGGGCGGTCGCCCACGCGAAAGACCAGCTCGACGGCGCCGAGGCCGTAGTCGTCAGACGCCGTGTACCCGACCTCGAGGGGCCGGGGCGTCGCGAGCTCGAGGCGATCGGCCGGACCCTGGATCTCGACGCGCGGCGGGGCGTCCGCCTCGGCCTCGATACGGTGGGAGGCGCGCTCGCGCACGGAGCGCCCGAAGGTCGGCTGCAGCCAGAAGCGATATGCGCCGATGCCCGTGAGCGTCAGCTCGGCGCGCAGCGTGCCGTCGGCGAGCGTCGCGGCCAGCTGCCCGCTCTCGCCCTCCTCGCCGAGCAGCAGGAGCGCCTTGCGCGCCGAGCGCAGCGGCCGCGCCTCGAGGCGCGCGCGCGTGCCCTTGACCGCCACGAGGTCACCCGTCGAGCCCTCGACTGTGCGGGGCGGCAGCCCCGTGTACGCGGGATACGTATAGACGACGCGCACGTCGCTCACGAGCGGTCCCTGCGAGACCGCCGCGCCCTCGAATAGCGTCGGCCGGTGCACGAGCGTGCGCAGGCCCACCACGAGGCCGGGGCAGAGCGTCGCGGCGCCTATGAGGACGCCCAGCGCGCCGAGGCCCGCGGCCACGGCGCCCGCGGCCGCGCGCATGGGGACGAGCGCGCGCGGATCGATGGGCTCGAGCGCGCGGACGACGTCGGCGTGGAAGGCGCGCACGAGCGTGGGCGAGACCAGCGCGGCCGCGTCACCGCCCGCCCCCTCGGCGAGCTCGACAGCGGACAACAAATCGCTCGCGAGGGGCGGCACGAGCGCACCCGCTCGCCGCGCCGCCGCGCGCTCGCCGCGCAGCTGGCGCGCGGGCCGCAGCACGCCCGCCGCGAGGCACCCGAACACGAGCGCGAGCCCGACGCTCGTCGTGACCGTTGGCCAGAACCCCGCAGGCCCCACGTTGGCGGCCACCGCCGAGAGGCCGAGCAACACGGCGATGAGCGCGGTCGCTCCGAAGCCGGCCGTCTCGATGGCCGCCCGCACGAGGAACCTCCTGCGCATCGCGGCAAGGAAGCTCCGAATCCGCTCCATCTCCGACATCAAGGTGACCGAGCCGCCATACTAGCCGATCGGAACCGGCCGGGCCGCCCGGCGCCGCCTCGTTCGGAAGACCGGTGGGACAACGTATGTGTGACTCCGACGAGGCGGCGAGCCCCAGAAGGGCCGTGATTCTCGGCACTCTTTGTCGGTATCGCGGTTGCACTGGAGTCGGTGCAGCCATGGAAAACCTCGACAGCACGGAAGGTGGTCTTTTCGGCGGTACCAAAGCGCCCCAGACCCACGGGGCGAATTCGCTCCGCGATCTGGATGAGCTCGACGATCGGATCGTGGCGGCTTGTCGCGGAGATCGCGCCGCGCTCAACCGCCTGCTCGCGGACGCCCGGCCGCGCCTCGTGGCCGTCGCGATGCGCATCGTGCGTGATCCAGACGACGCCGAGGATGTGGTGCAGGAGTCACTCCTCAAGGTGTGCCGCTCGCTCACGCGTTTCGAGGGGCGGTCGGCCTTCACGACGTGGCTGCACCGGATCGTCGTCAACGCCGCGCTCGATCGCCTGCGCCGCCACCAGGCGCGCCACGAGCGGCCGGTCGAGGACGAGGACGGCGCGCTCGAAGCCGCGGCCCCGGACATGGTGGACGAGCAGACGCCCGAGCGGGTTGCGAGCCGCAACGAGACGGGCGCGGCCGTGCGCGGGGCGCTCGCGCGCCTGTCGCCGAGCCACCGCGAGATCCTCGTGCGGCGCGAGTTCGACGGCGAGTCCTACCAGGA
>DATKFB010000056.1:0-2821 GCA_035544435.1 Polyangia bacterium | reverse complement strand
GCAGGAAGCGCTCCAGGGCGGCGAGCGCCTGCGGATCTTCCTTGCCGGGCGTCGCCGTGAGCACCTCGCGCCAGCGCTCGAGCGCGTTCGCGGGATCGCCGAGCGGTCCCTCGAGCAGCGCCGCGATCTGGCGGAGCAAGTCCGCGCGTCCGGCCGCGGGCGCGAGCGTGAGGCGGCGCTCGAGGATCTCGAGGTTGTCGCGGTGCCGCCCCTGCTGGGCGTACAGGCGCGACAGCGTCTCGAGGGCGCTGCCGTCCTCGGGGCTCTCGTCGAGGATCGCGACGCAGGCCGCGATGGCCTCCTCGACGTCGCCGACGTCCTTCTCGAGCAGGCCCGCGACGCGGTGCCAGAGCTCCTGGCGCGCCGCGGGATCGCGCGCGAGGTCGATGCGCTTGCGCAGCATCTCGACCCGCTGCGCGTGCTGCGAGCCGGCCTCGAAGATCTGCTCGAGGCTTGAGATGGCCGCCTGGTCTTGGCTGTCGATGTCGAGGATGGCACGGAGCGTGGCCACGGCCGCCTGCGGATCGGCGAGTGACTTCTCCTCGAGGCCCGCGATGCGGAAGAGCAGCGCCTTGCGCTCGTCGGCGCGATCGGCCCACCCGGCCTGCACGCGCAGGATCTGGACGAGCGCGGCGATGTCGCCCGTCTCGGTGTAGAGCGCCTCGAGCGCGTCGGCCGCCGGGCGGCCCGTCTCCGGGTTCTCGGCGTCGAGGCCGAGCACGAGCTTCCACGCCTCGATGGCGGCGCGACGGTTACCGAGGCGCCCCGCGTAGAGCTTCGCGGCGCGCGCCAGGAGATCCGCGCGGCCGCTGATGTCGCTCGCCTCGTGCTTGAAGGCCAACTCCTGGTAGACCTCGACGAGCTCGGAGAACCGCTCGAGCGCCGTCGCGAGCCGCTCGATCTCGGGCAACGCGTCGGGGTTGCTCGGGTCGGCCGCCAGCACCTTTTGCCACGTCGCGAGCGCGCTCGCGCGCGCCTGCAACTTGTTCTCCTGGAGGTCGGCGATGCGGGCAAGCAGCGCGGCCGGCTCGGGCCCCATCGGGCCCAGCGCCTCGCGCCGCACCTCGAGCACGGCGACGAGGCGTGCCCAGGCGCCGCCCGCCTCGTAGAGGGGCTCGAGCACTCGCGCGACGCGCTGGCGTTGCTCGGGCGAGGTCAGCAGCTTCTCGAGCAGCCGCCGCGCGCCCTCATGATTCGGCGCGGCCCGCACGATCTCCTCGAGCAGGTCGAGCGCGCCGTCGAGGTCGCCGAAGCGCGTGGCGCGCAGGTCGGCGCGGCGGAAGTCGAGCTCCGAGACCTCGGCGGCCGTCGCGAAGCCGACGCGCGTGCCCAGCAGCTCCTCGAGGTCGCGCCAGCGCTCGGCCGCGGCGTAGTGGCGGTCGAGCGCGCGGTGCGCGCGCATGTCCGCCGGGTCGAGCTCGAGCATCTTCTCGTACGTCGCGACGGCGTGAGCCGCGTCGGCGAGGCCCGCCTCGTCGAGCTCGGCGATCTGCGCGAGCAGATCGAGGCGCTCGCGCGGCTCGAGGGTCGCCCCCTGGCGCAGATCGAGGAGCGCCCGCAGATCGGCCCAGCGCTGCGCGGCTCGGAAGAGACGCGCCAGCGCGTTGAAGGACCCCACGTTGAGCGGCTCGACGGACAGGATCTCGACGTAGACCTTCTCGGCGTCGCCCGTGTTGCCGAGGCGCTGCTCCTGCAGCTCCGCCACCGTGACAAGCAGATCGCGGCGCAGGATGGCGTCGTCGGTGACGGCCGCGAGCGCGCGCGCCTTGTCGACGAGCTCGGCGGTCTTGCCAGCGGACTCCGCGAAGCCCACGAGCTGACCGCGGTTGGTCTCGTCCGACGGGTCGAGCTCGAAGAGCGCGAGGCTCGTGCGGTAGGCCGCGGCGGCGTCGCCGAGCGGGCCCGCGTAGAGCGCCCGCAACCGCTCGAGGCGCTCGACCTTCTCCCCGCGCGTGTCGGCGACGGCGAGCAGCGCCTCCTGGGCGCCCGCGAGCTTGGCGGCGTTTTCGGTGCGCTCGTAATACGGCAGGCAGAGCGTCGCGATCTCGGCGCGCTCGGCCACCGAGCCCTTGCCGGCGGCCGCGAGGCGCTCGAGCCCGGCGACGGCGGCCGCGCTCTCGGGGTTGGTCTGCAGCACCTCGCGGTACGACGCGAAGGTCGCCGCGGCGTCAGCCAGGCGCGTCTCCTGAATCTGCCCGATGCGCAGCAGAAGTTCCTCGCGCGCGCCCGCGGCCCCGCCGTCCCGGCCCCGAACCTCGAGCTCTCGACGCAGCACCTCGACGAGGCCGGCCCAGTCGTGGCGCGCCTCGGCGACGCGTGCCAGCGCCTTGAGCGCCTTGTCGTTGGCCGGCTCGGCCTCGACGATCGCGCCGAACGTGCGCGCCGCCGCCGCGGCGTCGCCCACGCGCTCTTCTTCGAGCTGCGCGATGCGGAAGAGCTGCTTGACGCGCTCGCCGATGTCGGGCGCGCGATCGGCGCGCCCGTGCAAGAGCTTGGCGAGCTCCGGCCAGGCCTTCGTCTGCGTGAAGATCTGCTCGAGCGCCGCGTCGGCCTCGTCGTCGTGGCCGAGCTCGCTCGAGATGCGCTCGGCGAAGGCGCGCGCGTCGAGCGGCTTGTACAGCCGCGTGAGGTTGAGGCGCAGCGCGCGGCGCAGGAGCCACAGGCGCTCCTCGGCGTCGGTCGTCGCCTCCGCGCGCTTGGCGTACAGCGCCGCGAGGCCGGCCCATTCGTCGGCCTCGCCCGCGACGCGCTCGAGGTCGGTGCGCACCGTCTCGTTCTTGGGCGCCGCCTCGAAGGCGCGCGCCGCCCACTGGAACGCCAG
>DATKFB010000055.1:0-3328 GCA_035544435.1 Polyangia bacterium | reverse complement strand
CCTTCTCGCGCCCGCCGGGCAGCGGTCCCGTGACGACGAGTTCGCCCGCGTCGACACGGCGCTGATCGACGTCGGCGTCCTCGGTGACGAAGAGCCCGCCCGTCGCGACCTTTTGGAGCACGTCTCCGGCGACGACGCCCCGCAGGCCGCCGGAGCGCGCCGCGCGCAGCTCGAGCGCGCGGTTGAAGACGGCGGACTGCGCCGCCGAGAGGAGGAGCTTGCGCAGCCGGTGGTCGCGCTCGCGCCGCTCGCCGCGCAGGATCGCGAGGCCCACGGCCGCGTTGTCGCCGGCCGCGCCGAAGCGCTGCTCGCCGAAACGATTGGGCACCCCCGCCGCGGCGAGCGTCTCTAGGCTCGCCCGCAGCGCCGCGATCGCGTCCCCGGCCGCGGCGTCGCTCGCGTCCGCAACGGGCACGCCCACGACGAGCTCGAAGCGATTGCCCCGCGCGTGGCCCGTGCGCAGCTTGTTGCCGTGACGGATGGCCTCGAGCACGACGAGATCGGGCTCGGAGACCTGGCGGGCGCGCTCCGGGTCGACGCGCGGCAGGCTCATCCATTGGCGCGTGACCGCGTGTCGATCCTTGAGCCCGGCGTAGCCCACGTCGCGCGGGTCGACGTCGAGCAGGCGTGCGAGGCGGCGCGCGGCGTCCATCGTCGTGAGCCCCCGTTTCTCGACCCACAAGAACGTGTGCTCACCCGCGCCAGCGGGCTCGTAAGCCCCGAGCTCCTCGACGACGAAGGTCTCGGGCGAAGGACGAAACGTCAGCAAGCCGTTACGTCCGTCGGTCGAGCATCGCGAGGTACATCTGGGCGGACTTGTTGTCGGGCGCCATCTCGAGCACGGCCCGCCACTCGGACATGGCGTCCGCGTGGCGGCCCGCGGCGTAGTAGCAGAGGCCAAGGTGCAGGCGCGCCGAAAGAAAGCGTGGGTTCTCGGCGCGCACGCGCTCGAACTCGTTGACGGCCTCGGCGGTGTCGCCCATCTCGCGCAGCGTCGTCCCGAGGCGCGTGCGGATGTCGACGAACGTCGGGCAGAGCGCGAGTGCGCGGTGGTATTCGCGCACGGCGTCGGCGTACATCCCGACGGTGTGATAGGCGGCGCCGGTGTCGGCGTGCATGTTCGCGATCTTGCCCTTCGCGAATGGATCGAGGCTGCTGGGCGCGCTCTTCGAGGCGGCGAGGGCGCGCTGGTAGACTTCCTTGGCCTCGCGGTACTTGCCGAGATCGTTGTACGTCACCGCGAGGTTGAGCGCGGCCTCGGTGTAGGCCGGGTTGATCTCGAGCGCGCGCCGGAACATCCCCTCGGCGTCGCCGAGGCGTCCCGACTGGTGATAGATGACGCCCAGCATGTCGTAGACGTCGGCGTAGGCCACGTTCTCGCGCAAGACCTCGGTGAGGCAGGTCTCCGCCTTGTCGTACTCGCGTGCGATGTAGTGCTCGCGCCCGCGCGTCACGAGATCGCGCACCGCGTCCTTGTTTCGCTCATCCATGGGCGTTCGCAGGGACGGTGCTCGAAGGCTCGGCCCGCGGCGCGAGAGGCTTCGGGTTGTCCCCGTAGCGCTTCGCGATGAACTGCAGATAGAGCGCCGCCCGCCGGGCGTCCTCGGCCGCGGAATACTCCGTGACGACGCGCTGGAAGGTCTCCTTGGCGCGCAGCGGGTCGCCGAGCTTGAGGTAGGTCTCGCCGAGAGCCGTGAGCAGCTCGGGCTCGCGGCCCGAGCCCGGGTAGCGCCGCAGCGCGCCCTCGAGGCGCAGCGCCGCCGCGTTCGGGTGATCGGCCCGGAGGTAGAAGCGCGCGACGTAGACCTCGTGGTCGACGAGCCGCTGCAGCACCTGGCGCCGCAGCTCCATCGCCTTCTTGAGATACTTCGAGTCGGGGAATTTGCGCCCGAAGTCGCCGAGCTCGCGGAGCGCGTCCATGACGGCCGACTGATCCTTCTCGTAGGAAGGCGGGAGGAGAAAGATGTCGTCGGGCATGTCCTTGAAGTAGCTCTCGCCGATCCGAAAGGCGACGTACCCGTCCTCGACCTTGTCGTGCGTCGGGTGCAGGCGCGCGAAGGTCTTGTAGCTTTCGATGGCTTCGGTGTAGTTGCCGCGCTCGAAGTGCGAGTCGGCGAGCGCGAGCTCGGCGAGCACGGCGTACTTCGAGAAGGGATACTTCTGCTTGACGAACTGGAAGTACTTCTGCGCCTCGGCGTAGTCCTCGTCTTTGAGCTCCGCCATCCCCTTGTCGTAATTTTGCTTGGCCGTGAGAGAGTACGTGACCGGCTTCGTGGCGTCATCGGAGGTCGCGCAGCCAAGGGGAGCCGCTAGCGTCGCCAGACAGCAAAGGGTCAGACCACACGAGGAGAGAAGGACGCGGGCGCGCGGACGCGGAAACGGAGGCGACATGGGAAAACTATGGTACGTAAGCGCTGCGCTGGCGTCCACCGCCGTCGCACGCCGTTTCATGCGTGATTTCAGGCCACTTTTCAGGCATACCTTCGGACCTACCGTCAGGCATCGTTTATTGGCTTTCGCCGCTCTAACGATGATGGCGTGCGCTGCGCCCTCGGCCTCGGGCGCGGCCGGCGCGGCCGCGACGCCAGTCGCCGCGACGGCGCCCAACGTGGCAGGCTCGACGGCCAACCTAGGCGGCGCGCGGTGCCACGGCGCGGTGTGCACCTGCCGCAGCCGCGCCGGCGATCCCGCGGAGAACCCGCCGCCCGACGAGAGTCACAAGCGCTTCGAGATCCGCATCGGCGCGGGCGGCGGCGCGGCGACGCTCACGTCGCCCACGCTGGGGCAGCTCTCTTCGGGGCCCGACGAAGCCTGCTTTTACATCGACGTCGTTCCGGGCACGACGCACGAGGTGTCGTACGTCGCGCGCGAGCGGCGGCCCGAGGAGGGCGTGAGCCCCGTGCTGGAGATCGCCGAGTACGGCCCGAAGGGCCCATGGTGGTACGACGTCCTCGCCGTGAAGTGCCCGGGTCCGGGTGGCCACTGCAACCGCGAGGGCGCCGACGCCTGGAGCGCCGAGCTCAAGACGCGCAAGCGCGGCCGCATCGACCCGTGCGGCTCGTCGGTCATCAAGGACCTCAAGTGGGACACGACGGGCGGCACGGGCGTGCGCGAGCTCGGTCTCTTCGCCGACTTCAAGGTCACCTTCACGATCGAGGTGAAGAAGTTCGCCACGCAATTCAAGCCCGGGTCGACGGAGTGCCTGCCCAAGTGAGGGTACATTTGATCGGCATCTGCGGCACGGGGATGGGCTCCCTCGCGGGCTTGCTCAAGGCGGCGGGGCACGACGTGCGCGGATCCGACGAGCACGTGTACCCGCCGATGTCGA
>DATKFB010000054.1:0-10881 GCA_035544435.1 Polyangia bacterium | reverse complement strand
CATCGCGCCCGCGCCGTCGTGGGCACGGTCATGACGAGGACGGCGCAGACGATCAGCGCCGCGCCCGTCAGGGCGCGCGCGCCGAGGCGCTCGTCGAGCAACGCCCACCCGAGCACGAGGGCCACGACGGGATTGACGTAGGCGACGGTCGACAGCCGCGCCGGCGTCGTCGCCTTAATGAGCCACCCGAAGGCGCTGAACGCCACGCACGATCCGAACAGCGTCAGGTAGACGAGCGCGAGGGCGCTCTCGGTCGATACGCCCGTCGTGATCACGAGGCGCGGATCGCCGCGCAACGCGGCCAGCAGCAACATCACGGCGCCACCGGCGAGCATCTGCTGGGCTGCCGCCATGACGGGGTGCCGGTGCGTGGCGCCGTAGCGGGCGTAGAGGCTGCCTGCGGACCAGCACACGCCCGACAGAAGGATGGCGCCGATCGCGAGGAGGCTCGTCTCGTGCGACACGTGGCGGCCGCCCGAGACCAGCAGGCTCATACCGGCGACACCAATCGCGATGCCCGCGAACACCCGCCGCGTGGGCCGCGTTCCCCCGGGCCGCGCCCAGTCGAGCAGCGCCATGTCGAGCGGCACCGCCGCCACGAGGAGCGCCGTCAGGTTCGAGGGCACCTGCTTCTCCGCCCACGTGACGAGCCCGTTGCCAGCCGTCAGCATGAGCAGGCCCGCGACGGCAGCGTGGCCCCACTCGGCGGGGGTCGGCGCGCGCGTGCCGCGCGCGCGAAGGAAGCCGTAGAGCAGCCCGCCCGCGCCCACGAAGCGGCAACCGCTCAAGAGCAGCGGCGGCACCGAACGCACGCCGACGCGAATGGCGAGGTACGTCGAGCCCCAGATGACGTACACGGCGGCGAACGCCAGCACCATCGTCAGGCGGTGTTTTCGAAAATGATCGGGATCGTCGTCGTCGCGCACGGGCCCTTTCCTTCTGGCGCGCGGGCGGTCCGAGGAACCCACCCGCATCGCCGGGTGGGTTCGCTTTCGTCCTCGGGGTTATCCGATGCGCGAACCCAAACCCGGCGAGCGAAGCTTGCCGCCGACCGCCCAAATGGCGCGCTTCGCCGCTGCGTCCGAAAGGGCGGCGGCGCGAGCGAATGCGAGGCGGGGGTGACGCAACATCGACAGCGACGTTAACACGAAAATCGGAACGCCCGGCGGGCTTCCGGCCGGCGGTCAGCCGCAGGGGACGAGGCCGGCGGCGGCGGCCGTGGGAGCGAGGTCGGCGAGGAAGTCGCGCGCGACCTCCGCCGAATCGCGCGTCTTGAGCCCCGTGGCGATCGCGAAGGCGTTGCCGGAGCCGCCGGGACGGCCGAACGAGCGCAATGCGACCGCGAGCCAGCGGTCGAACGCGGCTTGGGCGGCGGCGCGATCCGTTTCGGGCGCGGCGCACAGCTCGACGACGAGGCGCGCGCCAAGCTCCTCGTGGCCGCGCTCCTCGGCGACGATGGCCCGCGCGAGCGCGCGATAAGGAAGAAAGCTCGACTCGAAGTATTCGGAGATTTGCCAGCGGCCCGCGCGGTCGAAAAGGAGCTGCGCCAGCGCGAGCTCGAGCCAGCTCTGGACGCGTGGCAGAGGCTGTTCGGCGAGCCGCGCCGTCACCCAGGCGTCGAGCTCGGCGGGCGGTCGGCCGAACGTGGCCGACCACACGGCGGCGACGCGCGCGTAGTGCGCGCGCTCCTCGCCGACGTGGCGCTCGACGATGGCCCGCCAGCGGCCCGGGGGGACGATGGGCAGCGCCGCCTCGAACAGCCCGGCGGCGCCGCGCTCGCGCCAGGCTTGTGCGCGCAGGAGGCGGTCGACAGTCACGAGGTAGCGGGGGTCGCTAGACGGGGGGCGGCTCGCTGCCGCTCGCACCCCCCGGTCCCCCTTCGCTCCGCGTGGCAAAGCTACGCTACGCTCTCGGGCTGTAGCGCAAGGGGCCTACGCCTCGAGGCCGGCGGCGTTGCGCTTCGGCGGCTTGGCGGCGGCCGTCTTCGCGCCGTTGCCGGCGGGGTAGTATTTCTTAGCGGCGGACTTGAGCGCGTCGGCCTTGTTGGTCTTCTCCCACGAGAACTCGGGCTCCTCGCGGCCGAAGTGGCCGTAGGCGGCCGTCTTCTGGTAGATGGGCCGGAGCAGGTTCAGCTCGCGCACGAGGACGCCCGGGCGGCAGTCGAAGTTCGCGCGGACGATCTCGGCCAGGCGGTCCTCGTCGATCTTGCCCGTGCCGAACGTGTGAACGAGCAGCGACACCGGCTCGGCGACGCCGATGGCGTAAGCGACCTGCACCTCGCATCGGCGCGCGAGGCCCGCGGCGACGACGTTCTTCGCGATGTAGCGGGCGTAGTAACAAGCCGAGCGATCGACCTTCGAGGGGTCTTTGCCCGAGAACGCGCCGCCGCCGTGGCGCCCCATGCCGCCGTACGTGTCGACGATGATCTTGCGGCCCGTGAGGCCCGAGTCGCCCATGGGACCGCCCACGACGAAGCGCCCCGTCGGGTTGATGAAGTACTTCGTCTTCGGCAGGACCATCTTCGCGGGGAGGATCGGCTTGATGACCTCCTCCATGACGGCCTCTTTGAGCGTCTTGTACTTGACGTCCTCGCTGTGCTGGGTCGACAGCACGACGGCATCGATGCCGAGCGCGCGATCGTCCGACGAGTAGCGCACGCTGACCTGCGTCTTGCCGTCGGGGCGAAGGAAGTCGAGCGTGCCCTTCTTGCGCACCTCGGCGAGGCGCTTGGCCATGCGGTGCGCCGTCTGGATGGGCAGCGGCATGAGCTCGGGCGTGTCGTCGCACGCGAAGCCGAACATCATGCCCTGGTCACCGGCGCCCTGCTCGTCCTTCGAGTAGACGCCCTTGCCGTCCACGCCCTGCGCGATGTCGGGCGACTGCTGCTCGAGGGCGACCATGATGCCGCACGTCTCCCAGTCGAAGCCCATGTTCGAGCCGCTGTAGCCGATCTCCTTGACGACGCCGCGCACGATCTTCGGGATGTCGATGCGCGCCGCCGACGTCACCTCGCCGGCCACCATGACGAAGCCCGTCTTCGTGAGCGTCTCGCACGCCACGCGCGAGGTCTTGTCGCCCGCGAGGAGCGCGTCGAGGATCCCGTCCGAGACCTGATCGCACAGCTTGTCGGGGTGGCCTTCGGTGACGCTCTCGGAGGTGAAGAGATACTCGGACATCGCAGCACTCCTTGAAAAGTCTTGGGGCGGTCGTTTCAGGACGGCGGAGTCTCCCAGCGCGCATGGCGGGAGTCAATGCTGCGCGCGCTCGACGGCCAAAATTGGCGGCGCGCGGCGCGGCGGGGGAGCATAGGGCGGCGATGGAGCCCCCGCCCAAGCGGTCGAGACGCGCCCTGGCATGGGTCTCGACCGCCAACTTCGGCGAGGGCCTGCCGTGGAGCTTCCTGCACCAGATGGCCACCGAGTTCCTCACGGCGGCCAAGGCGTCGAACACGCAGATCGGGGCGACGTCGCTCTTCCACCTCGCCGTTACGTTCAAGTTCCTCTGGAGCCCGGTCGTCGACTTGTTCGGGAGCAAGCGATCGTGGGTCATCGCGACGCAGGTCCTGCTCTCGGGCGGCATGGTGGCCGTCGCGGCGGCATCGGCGGCGCCCGGCTTCACGCTCTTCTGGGTCGTCGCGAGCCTGCTTGCCGTCGTGCACGCGACGCACGACATCGCCTGCGACGGCTTCTATATCCAGGCGCTTGAAGACCGCGACCAGGCGCTCTACTCGGGCGTTCGCACGGCCGCCTTCCGCGTCGCCATGATCGTGGGGTCGTCGGTGCTCGTCTACCTCGCGGGGCGCACGAGCTGGGTCCTGGGCTTCAGCGCCGCCGGGCTCCTCATGCTGGCGACGGCCCTCGTCAATGCCGCCCTCCTCCCGCGCCCCGCCAGCCGCGCGCCCGCGGGTGGCGAGCTCGGGAAGCCCGGCGCGAAGGCGGTGGCGTTCTGGGCCGCGTACCGCTCGTTCCTCGCGCAGCCACAGGCGGCCCTCGTTCTGGCGTTCATGTTCTTCTACCGCCTGGGCGACATCATGATGTTCGCCATGTCGAAGCCCCTCCTGCGTGACATCGGCGTCGACACGGCTCACCGCGGCCTGCTCAACGGCCTCGGCACGTTCGTGTTCATCGTCGGGTCGATCGTGGGCGGCGCACTCATCGCGCGCCGCTCACTCGCGCGGACCCTCGTGCCCATCCTCTATCTGCAGAACCTCGCCATCCCGCTCTACGTCGCCATGGCCGTCCTCAAGCCTACGTTCGGCGGCGTCATCGCCATCGTGCTCGTCGAGCAGCTCGTGTCGGGCATCGGCGCGTCCGCGCACGTCGTCTTTCTCATTCAACGCTCCCGGGGCCTCTTCTCGGCGTCGCACTACGCGTTCGCCACGGCCGTCGTGTCGCTCGGGAGCACGCTGTCGGGCTACCTCTCGGGACCCCTCAACCAGCACTTCGGGCACCCGATCTTCTTCACGCTCGCGTTCGTCGCGGGCTGGCCCGCGCTCGTGCTCGTGTGGTTCGTGCCCAAGAAGCCCGCCGAGGATCGCTCCTAACTAATCTAAACTAGGCGCTGCCGGTTACCTCGGTCCCCCGGCGTCGCGGAATGTCGAACCAGAACTTGGCGCCGCGCCCGAGCTCGCTCTCGACCGACAGCGCACCCCCGTGTGCCTCGACGAGGCTCTTCGCGATGAAGAGGCCGAGGCCGGTCCCCCGCGCATCGAACGTCCGGTAGCGCTCGAAGACGTGGGAGAGGTGCTCGGGCCTGATGCCGGACCCGTTGTCCTCGACCTCGAAGCGCACGGCGTCGCCTCGATCGACCGCCCTCAAGCCTACGTGGCCACCGGGCGGCGTGAACTTGAGGGCGTTGCCCAGGAGGTTTCCGAGGATCTGCATGAGCCGATCGCGGTCGCAATCGACGATGCCGTCGCCCGCCGGCGGGCTGGCTTCGAGCGTCACCTCGACCTCCTGTGCCTGCGGCCCGAAGAGCTGCGCCAGCTCCTGGATGAGGGGCGCCACCGGCTCTGGCCTTCTCGTGACGAACAGCTCTCCGTGCTCGATGCGCGTCGAGTCCACGAGGTCGCGAATGAGACGCTCCATACGCTCGGCGCCGCGCCGGATGGCCTTCAGCCGGCGCTCCATCGGATCGCCCTCGGGGAGGGAAGATCGAATGCCCTCCTCGGCCAGCTTCACGGCGTTGAGCGGGTTCGTCAGATCGTGGGCGACGACGGCGAGCAGATGCTCGCGCGACTGCGTGGAGGCGTCAGCGCGCTGCCGGGCGCGTTGCAAGGACCGAAGGAGGCCGCAGACCGCCCCACTCACGAGCGCGAAGAGAAAAATGTCCGAATTCGCGCGCAGGAAGCCTTCGCTCGTCTCCTGCGCGAAGAAAAGACGGAGGGCGACGCTGAACAGCGTGGTGGCGAGCAAGCCGGGCCCGAAGCCCCACAGCCACGCCACGAACATGACGGTCGGCAGGAAGAACAGGTGTCGGTTGTGGTAGTGGCCGAACCAGGGATCGAGCGCGATCCGGCCGGCGACGACGACCGCGGCCAGCGCCACCGACGACACGTATCCGCGCCAGGCGCCGGGTCGGCTCCCGCTATTCCCACTCTCGACCACGGCCGCGCAAGATTAGCATCGGCCGGGGCGACATCACCCGGCGCAGCCGACGTTCTTGACCGCCGCTCCGGGGGGCGCCGTGAGCACGAAGGCTCCCTCGGGAGCCGGTTCGTCGAGCCGACGGTCCTTGAGCTTGATCTCGACGCCATCGTCGTACGAGCCTTGACCTTCGGCGAAGCGGATCGTCGTCGGCAGACGCGTCGCGCCCGAGACCTCGAAGTCTTCGTTGGAGGTCCGCCAGAGGCGCTTTCCGGCGGCCAGCGCCTCGGCGCCCACGATGTCGACAGCGGCGCCATGCCGCGCGAAGAACACGCGCAGCGTCTCGGCGGGCGCGACGAGCTCGAGCACGTCGGCGCCGCGTGCGGCATCCCACGTCACCGTCGGGGCCACGCTCGCCTCGGGTGGTCGCCGGACATCGCCCAGGATGATGGCGGCGACATCGGCGGGGCCGAGCGGGATACGCACGATCGACGCGACGTTCGCGGGGCAAGCCGGACCGCGCGAAAGCTCGTTCTTGCGCGCGTCCAGGAGGGCGAAGGTCCGACCGTCGGTGGCGAGCGTCGCGACCGTGCCCTGCAGGCTCACCTCGGCCTCGAAGCGCAGGTGGCCGTCGCGCTCGACGAGCATGAGCACAGTCGCGCGTACGCGCTCGCCGCCGAGCCAGCTCGTGGCGCGGGCGCGGGCGTTGAGCGCGCGCACGGCCGTCGCGCGCGCGGCGAGCAATCCGGCGAGCGCGTCGGCGGTCGGCGCCGGGTAGGGGCGCGCCACGGGCGGCGCGTGGACGCAACCCGCGCCCGCGAGCAGGCCCACGAGCGCGACGGAGGCGGCGCGACTCACGGACACGCGTGCGGTCATCTGCCGGCCGCGCTCTTCGCCTCGAGCGTGCGCACGCGCTCGGCGAGGTCGCGGGCCACCTGGTCGCTCGGATCGAGGGTTTGCGCGCGGCGGTAGGCCTCGAGCGCCCGCGCGCCCTCCTGGCGGCGCGCGTACAGATCGCCGAGGTGCTCGAGGATCTCGGGATCGGCGGGCTCGAGCCGCCCCGCTTGCTCGAGGAACGTCGCGGCGCGCGCGAGATCGCCGGCGCGGAAGTAGACCCAGCCGAGGCTGTCGACGATGCCGCCCGATCCCGGCGAGAGCGCGACGGCGGCCTGCAGCCGGCGCGTCGCGCGAGGCAGATCCTGGGCGTGGTCAGCCGCGACGAAGCCGGCGAAGTTGAGCGCCTCGACGTTGCGCGGCTCGCGCGCGAGGAGCTTTTCGGCGAGGGCCAGCGCGTGGCGCCAGTCGCCGCGCCGGTCGTCGACGGCCGCGCGCGCGAGCACGAGGCGCGCGTCGTCGGGCGCGGCCGCCAAGGCGTCGTCGAGCCGGCGCGCCGCGCGCACGGCGTCGCCGCGCTTTTCGTCGATGAGGCTGCGCGCGATCGCGAACGTCGCGGCCGTCTCGCGGTCCTTGGTCGCATCGCCGCGGCTGACCGCGACCTCGAGCGCGACGTCGGCCTCGGCGAGCTTGCGATCGTCGCGCAGCACCTCGGCCGCTCGCAGCCTCGCCGCGACGTACTCGGGCGCGTCGGCCGGCACGCCGAGCAGCAACTTGACCGCGCCCACGTGGTCGTCTTTCGCGAAGAGGGCCTCCGCGCGCAGGAGCGCGACGCGCGCCGGCGCGGCGCCGAGCTTCGCGGCGCGCTCCGCCAGCTCGGCGGCCCGTTCGGGCCGCTTGACGACGCGCTCGAGCGCGCTCGCGAGGACGACGCTGTCGACGTCGCCCACGTTGGCCGTCGTGCGGTCGGCCAGCTCGACGGCTTCCGCGAGGTCGCCGCGCTGCACGAGCCAGCCCGCGATGGCGTCCGCGATCTGCAGCGGCGTGTCGGCGCGCTCGACGGCCTCGAGGAAGGCCGTCTTCGCGGCGGCGGCGTTGCCCGAGGCCGCCTGCAGCTCACCGAGCAGTAGGCGCGCCTCGACGTCGGCGGGCTCGCGCTCGAGCGCGCCACCGAGCGCCGCCTCGCTCTCGTCGAGCGCGCCCAAGGCCCAGGCCAGCGCCGCGTGCTGCACGCGGCCGCGTAGCGTCTCGGGCGCGGCGCGCTCGAGCGCGCGCAGCGTCTCGAGGGCGGCCGGCAGGTCGAGCGCGCCGATCTCCGCGTCGGCGAGCTCGAGGTCCGCGCGCTCGATGGCCTCCGGGTTTTCGTCGGCGAGCGCCGCGCCGGCGGCGCTGCGCAGCGACTCAAGCGCGGCCGCGCCGTCGTGCCGCGCGTCCGCGAGGTGCGCGCGCGCCAGGTAGCCTTCGACGCTGGGCGCCGTCTCGAGCGAGCGCTCGATCTCCCCGGCGGCGTCGTCGAAGCGGCCGAGGCGCAAGAACAGCTCCGCGAGCTCGGCGCGCACCTCGGCGGCGTCTTCGTCGAACGGCAACGCGCGTTGCAGCTCGGCGGCCGCGTCCTCCCAGCGCTCCTCCTCCTCGTAGAGGAGCGCGCGCGCGACGTGCTCGTACGCCTCGGGGCTCACGGCGCGCGTCACGACGATCCTGTCCCCGACGAGCCTCGTCACGGTCCGCGGCCCGGTCGCGCAGCCCGCGGCGACGAGCACGCCGAGGGCCGGCGCGAGCCATCTTCCACGGGCCATCGTCACAAGG
Organism: Polyangia bacterium; assembly: GCA_035544435.1. Lineage (GTDB taxonomy): Bacteria > Myxococcota_A > Polyangia > Fen-1088 > Fen-1088 > DASZFV01. The sequence continues at coordinate 2,656 of DATKFB010000054.1, read as the reverse complement.
GGATGTTCCCGTGCTTCTTGGGCGGATTCGAGTCGCGCTTCGTCCCCACGGCGGCGAGAGCGCGCGCGAGGCGGGCCCGCGTCTCGCGCGGCCGGATGACCTCGTCGATGTAGCCCAGGCTCGCCGCCGTGTAGGGATTGGCGAGCTTCTCGCGGTAGTCGGCCAGGTACTGCGCACGCGCCGCCGCGGGATCGGCGGCCTTGGCGAGCTCCTCGCGGAACACGATGCCCACGGCCGCCTCGGGTCCCATGACGGCGATCTCGGCGGCGGGGTAAGCGAAGCTCACGTCGCCGCGAATGTGCTTCGACGACATGACGTCGTAGGCGCCGCCGTAGGCCTTGCGCGTGATGACGGTGAGCTTGGGCACGGTGGCCTCGGCGAAGGCGTAGAGCAGCTTGGCGCCGTGCTTGATGATGCCCCCGAACTCTTGCGCCGTGCCCGGCAGAAACCCCGGCACGTCGACGAACGTCAGGAGCGGGATGTTGAAGCAGTCGCAGAAGCGCACGAAGCGCGCCGCCTTGACCGAGGCGGCGATGTCGAGGCAACCCGCGAGGTGCGCCGGCTGGTTCGCGACGAGCCCCACGCTGCGCCCGTCGAGGTGCGCGAAGGCCACGATGATGTTGGGCGCGTACTCGGGCTGGATCTCGAGCAAGCGGCCGTCGTCGACGACGCGCGCGAGCAGCGCGCGCATGTCGTAGGGCTTGGCCGGATCGAGGGGGATGAGCGCGTCGAGCTCGGCGTCCTCGCGGTCGGGCCGGTCGCGCGTGGGCCGACGCGGCGGGTCCTCCCGGTTGTTCTGCGGCAAGTAGGTCAGCAGGTCGCGGATCGCCTCGAGGCACGACGGCTCATCGGCGAAGGCGCGGTGAGCGACGCCCGAGCGCGTCGCGTGCGTGTGCGCGCCGCCGAGATCCTCCTTCGTCACCTCCTCGTGCGTGACGGCGCGGATGACGTCTGGGCCCGTGATGAACATGTAGCTCGACGACTCGACCATGAAGATGAAGTCCGTGATGGCGGGCGAGTAGACGGCGCCGCCCGCACACGGCCCCAGCACGACGGACAGCTGGGGCACGACGCCCGACGCCAGCGTGTTGCGCAGAAAGATCTCGGCGTAGCCGGCGAGCGAGGCCACGCCCTCCTGGATGCGGGCGCCGCCCGAATCGTTGAGGCCCACGATGGGCGCGCCCGCCTTCATGGCGAGGTCCATGACCCGGCAGATCTTTCCGGCGTAGGCCTCCGACAGCGAGCCGCCGAACACCGTGAAGTCCTGCGCAAAGAGGAAGATCGTGCGGCCGGCCACCGTGCCGTAGCCCGTGACGACGCCGTCGCCGAGGACCTTGTTGGCGGCCATGCCGAAGTCCGTGCCCCGGTGCGTGACGAACTTCCCGATCTCGACGAACGAGCCCGGATCGCACAGGAGCTCGACGCGTTCGCGCGCCGTGAGCTTGCCCGCCTTGTGCTGGCGCGCGATGCGCTCGACGCCGCCGCCCTCGAGGGCCTCGCGCTCCATGGAGGCGAGCCGCTCGGTGGGCGTCGTTGGGGATCCCGGCTTCCTGTCGCTCATGGATTCATCCCTCCGGCAGGCTCAGACGCGCGCGCACATAGGCGCGGATCGCGGCGCGCGTCTCGGCGGACGGCTCGATGAACGAGAGCTCACGGCCTCCCGCACCCTCCTGCTCGTGCTCGTCGTCGCCGTCGGCGGGCAACACCTCGGCGCGCGTCATCACGGCCTCGCCCGCGGGTAGGACGAAGCGGACGGCGACAGGGCGGCCGACCTCGAACGGGGCCGCGCGGACGAGCCGAACGCCGTCCTCGCCGACGCTCGCCGCGAGCCGAAACACGCGGCGCCCTTCGGCGCCGACGTCCGCGGACACCTCGACGGGGACGGCCACGGGCGCGCGCAAGCCGCTCAACGGATCTCCGCCGGGAACGACGCGCCCGCTACCTTGATGAGGTCCTCGCACGCGTCCCGGAACGGCCCGGCTTTCGGCTCCCACCGGATCACGGAATGGTAGAGACCACCGCGCCGGCCCTCGATCACCCAGTCGGCGCCGTCGAGGCCGCGCTCGTCTTCGCCTGGGTCACCCGCGAGGTTCCAAAAGTCGGCCGCCTCGAGGTGCCGATGGAGCGCAGCCCACACCTCGCCGCTCGCGACGAATTCGTGGCGACGCTTCGCCGAAGGGTCGTGTGCGTCGAGCTCGACCATGACGACGGCCACGTCCGCGCCGGCGCGCGTGACCCGCACGGCGACGGGGTTGCGCAGGTGCCTCGTCCAGACGAAGCGGTACGTCTCTGGACCCGCGACCGACAGCGAGGGCTCGCCCATGGCGCACAGCTCGGCCAAGTACGGCGCGCTGGCTTCGGCGCAGCTCCCGCCTGCAGGCGCGACGCCTGCTCTCGTCGTCGCGATGGGTCCGCGCGGCGGAGCGTGCGCGCAACCGAGAGCCACGTCGCCGAGGCCCACGATGGTTCCCACGAGAGCCAGTTCGATACGCGTCATACTGAGCCCGGGATTCTAGTTCACATCTCGTGAATGATCTGCAAACGGTCGCCTCACGACTCTGCCTGTAATCAATGAAGGCTAACGTGTATCGCCTCCGGCGTCGTCGCGCGCGAGGGCGTAGAATCCCTCGCGGGCCGTAACCGTGTGGTACCCGGG
>DATKFB010000053.1:0-5476 GCA_035544435.1 Polyangia bacterium | reverse complement strand
CCCAAGCTCTCGTTGCTCCCTTACTACGCCGGTCCGGCGCCGGTCACGGCGTTCGTGGGCGTGCCCGTCGTCGAGGGCCGCACGGCGCGGGGCGTCCTCGTGGGCGACCGCGCCGACGGCCGCAAGTTCGAGGAGGCGGACGTTCGCCTCATGGCGAACGCCGCGGCGCAGGTCGTGCGCACGGTGCAGTCGGAGCGCGTCTTCCAGGCGGTCGAGCGCTCGAAGCACGAGCACGAGCGTTTCTACCGCGCCTCGAGCGAGCTCAACCGCGCGCTCACGCTCGAGGAGGTCTACGACGCCGCCATCGCGGCGGCGCGCAGCGTCTGCGAGTTCGAGTTCGCCGCCATCGCCACCTACGACGTTCGCAAGGGCAGCCACACGATCCGGCGCGTCGTCGGCGATCTCGCCGAGAAACTCGATGGCACGACGCACCGCGATCCGTCGTCGATCACGTCGATGGTCGTCAAGAATAAGCTCGCGCTGCCGGCGGGCGGCGAATGGCGCGAGCGCGACGTGCCCGTCTTCTCGCACCCGATGCGCATCCGCGACTTCGAGTCGCTCTACGTGCTGCCCTTGCTCGTCAAGGACGAGCCCGTCGGCACGTTCACGGTGGCGGCCGAGCGCCCGGGCGCCTTCCCCTCGGACCGTCGCGAGATGCTGGGCGTCATCGCGAACCAGGTCGCGATCTCGCTGCAGAACGGCCGCATGGTGCAGGCGCTCGAGGAGCAGGCCACGACCGACGGCCTCACGGGCTTGGTCAACCACCGCACCTTCCAGGAGCGCTTCGCGACGATGCTGGGCCGCGCCGACCGCCACAAGTTCCCCGTGTCGCTCATCCTCACGGACATCGACCACTTCAAGAAGGTCAACGACACCTACGGTCACCCGACCGGCGACGAGGTCCTGCGCCGCGTGGCCGCGATCCTCAAGGCGAGCGCGCGCAAAATCGACATCGTTGCGCGCTACGGCGGCGAGGAGTTCGCGATCGTCCTCGAGTCGACCGACCGCGAGGGCGCGCGCCAGCTCGCCGAGCGCATCCGCGCCGAGGTCGCGCAGCAAGCCTTCCAATCGAGCAAGGGCCCCTTCAACGCCACGCTCTCACTCGGTGTCTCGACTTACCCCGAGGACGGCCGCGACAAGGCCGAGCTCATCGCCCACTCCGACCAGTGCCTCTACGCCGCCAAGCACGGCGGTCGCAACCGCACGGTCTGCTACGGCGACATCGCGCCGGGACAGGCGGCGGCGGCGAAGTTGAAGCTCGCGAAGTAGAAGAAACGATTGGTCAGCTACTCGGTGCGCATCCTACGTGGGCGCATTGCGAGGCGGGGAAATGCCTTCACGACAGCGGCGTCGAAGGTGGCGAGGGGTGCACCTTCGCGGTCGGCGAGCTCCACGAAGAGAGCATCGTAGGCGGCGATACCTGCGGCGTGGGCGCGCACCAGGGCGCCACTCCAGAGATTGCTCACGGGAACTGACCGAATCCCCAACCCCTTGGCGAGCTCGAGCCTATGTAGGGCCTCGGGTAAGTCCAAGACATGCTTCCGAGTGGCCATCCACAGGACGTTCGTGAGCTCCGGTTCCCACGATGCGGGGGCGATCGGATCGCTCACCTCACGCCAAAAACGCTCGCATTCGGCACGGAAGCCTTCGGTTCCCAGCAAAAAATATGCGATGACGTTCGTGTCTACGATCGCCTTCACGGCCGTCCTTCGCGGATCCATGCCTCCACTTCTGCGGCTGACGGAGCTCGCTTCTGGGCCTCCCAAGAACGCGAGATCTGACTGATCGCAGAGGTCCGATCCCCGACCTGAGCTTCCACGATCTCTCGGACCTCCTGCTCCATCGAACGTCCATTGCGCTCGGCCTGGGCCTTGAGGGCGCGTACGACCTTTGGTGCGACATTTCGAATCGTCAGGGTTGCCATGACAGCACTATGCTAGCATCACGGCCGCCCGTCGACAACGCCGCTACGGTACGCCGAGCACGTACCTGCAGAGCGGGAGCCAGCCGTCCATCGGGTTGTCGTTGCAGAACACGGTGTGGCCGGGGGGCGTGACGCCGCCGTTGCCGCCGATCATTGCGAAGAGGTGTTGGGCCGCCGTGTAGGGACCCGGGCTCGTGGGCGTCACGTTCGTCACCGCGCCGACCCAGCCGGCCTTCATGACGTTCGGGATGATGGGCTCGATCTCGCCGGGGTAGGGGTTGGTCTGGCCGACGAGCAGGTACTTGCGATCGTTGGGCGTCGCCGAGGGGTGCGTGATCCAGGAGGCGTTCGGGAACCCCTCATCGGTCGGGCCCGAGGTGGTGATGACGCGGCCGAAGCGCACGTAGCTCGAGATCATGGCCCAGCTCTGCGAGCCCCACGAGTAGCCGACCACCCAGACGTCGGTCGTGCGCAGCGTGCCGTCGGCGTCGAGGAAGTAGCCCCAGTCGGCCTCCGGCTCCATCGCCACGCCGGCTTTGATCGCGCCGATGGTCTCCTCGAGGATGCTCGCGCCCGGCGCCACCGTGACCCAGTCGACGCGGTCCTTGCCGTCCCACAGCTCCATCCGCGCGTCGCCGACCTGGCGGTTGGCCTCGGGATCGTTGGGCATCGCCTGGAGGACGGTCTTGTACTTGCTGGGCGCGCCCGAGACGCAGGTCTGCGTGATGGGCGCGAAGACGTGGAATCCGTACTGCTTGATGAACGCTTCGAAGCCGCCGGCGCCCGTGCCCGTGCAGATGCCACCGAGCAAGAGGAACAGCTTGCCCATGATGGGCTTGTTCCGATTGAGGTACATCGACTGGCCGTTGAAGCTCATCTGGCTCACGCCGCCCGGCTTGACGTTGATGGGGCGGGGCGGCGGTGGATCCGAATCGCCCGTGGTGCCCGCCGGACCGGTCGCGCCCGCGCCGCCGCCAGCGCCCGCGATGGCGCCGCCGCCGGCGCCGCCCGTGGCGCCATCTTCGGTCGCTCCGGTCGTACCCGCTCCGGCATCCACGGCGCCACCGGTCCCGGCACCCGCGGCGCTGGCCGAGCTCTGCCCGGCCGCTCCCGCCGAGCCGATTCCGGCCGTGCCCGTGGCTGCGCCGACCCCGGACGTGGGCGCGCCGGCGGCGCCCGTCATCTGCGCCGGGCCAGAAGCGCCCGTGCACGCTCCGAGGCACACAATGCAGATCGCGGCGACGAGACGAAGCACGCAATCACGGTAGATCGTCCCCGGAGCGCGGCGTTGCGCCGCCCAGGCGTGCCATGCACGGGCGCGCAATGCACAGGCGAGACGGGGCGCGTCGCGCGGCCCGCGCTAGCTGCCGCCTGTGCCCGGTTTGACGCGGTAGTCGTTCGTCGTCTCGGGGACGAGCTTGCCGTCTTCGGTGGGGCGGAAGCGGATCTCCGTCTTGACCTCGATGACGAGCTTCGTGAGCACCTTGGCGACCTCCTCGTTCATGTTGAGGTGCTCGAGCCAGGTGCGCATCTCGCCGGCCGCCGCCCGCATGATGTCGTCCTTCGAGCGCGCCGCCGCGCCCACGCCGGCCGACACCGCGCGGCGCACGAAGTCCGAGAGGCTGTGATCGCGCTCGGCGCGCTCCTCCGCGGAGCGGGGCGAGGTGGGCTCGTCTTCGACCGCGTCGGGCACCGCCGGCTCGCCAGCTCCCGCGCTCCCGCTCGGCCGATCCGTTGGGTCAGCCACGACGTGCCTTCGCGCTCATGTCGGCAAGGTTACCGCGAAGATCGCCGGGCTGCGATATCCTGCCCGCCGGCACGACCATGGCCCGCCCCGGACGCCTCTTCACCGCCTACTTCGTGACGGCCCAAGTCGCGCTGTCGTATATCGCGCTGGCCGCCTCGCGCCGTTTCCGCCGCGCCGACACCTTCGCCCGCATCACGCGCGAGAAGCACCAGCGCAACGCGCGCCGCATCGAGGCTGCCATCCTCGAGCTGCGCGGCCTCTTCATCAAGGTGGGCCAGCTCATCAGCATCATGGCGAACTTCCTGCCCGACGCCTTTCGCGAGGAGCTGCAGCGGCTGCAGGATCAGGTGCCGCCGCGTCCCTACGAGGACATCGAGGCGCGGCTGCGCGAGGAGTTCGGTGGGCGCGCGCCGTCCGTGGTCTTCGCGGAGTTTTCGCCCGAGCCTGTCGCGTCGGCGTCGATCGGCCAGGTGCACCGCGCGCGCCTCGCAACGGGCGAGGCTGTGGCCGTCAAGGTGCAGTACCCCGACATCGAGGAGATCGTGCGCACCGACCTGCGGGCGCTCAAGCGCATCTTCGGCCTCCTCCGCTGGTTCATGCCCGACTATGGCTTCGACACGATCTACGCCGAGATTCGCGAGATGGTCCTGGCCGAGCTCGACTACCGGCAGGAGGCGTCGGCCATCGAGCAGATCGCCGGGCACTTTCGCGCGCGCCTCGGCGATCCCGCGCACCAGCCGCCTGCGAGCGTTCGCTTCCCACGCGTCATGGCGGAGTACTCGACGGCGCGCGTGCTCACGACGGAGTGGATGGAGGGCGTCAAGGTCGCCGACCTCGAGGGCCTGGGGGCCGCCGGCGTCGATCGCCGCAAGACCGCGCGCGTGTGCGTCGAGGCCTACTGCCAGCAGATCTTCATCGACGGCCTCTATCACGCCGACCCGCACCCCGGAAACCTGCTCGTGCAGCCGGCGGCCGTGCCTGGCGGCGCGCCCGCCGTCGTGTTCCTCGACTTCGGCGCGACGGCCACCGTGTCCGAGGCCATGCGCCACGGCATGATCTCGTTCCTGCAAGGCGCGATGACGCGCGACACGACGCGCATCGTCTCGTCCATGAAGGAGATGGGCTTCCTGTCGCGCCGGGCCGATCCCGAGGTGTTCGACCGCATCGTGCAGTATTTCCACGACAAGATGCGCGCGCAGATGTCCGTGCAGGGCTTCTCACTCAAGGATCTCTCGTTCGACTCGGAGAAGAGCCTCACGAGCCTCCTCGACCTGCGCGATCTCAACGTGAGCCTCGCCGATCTCAAGGACGCCTTTCACATCCCCAAGGAGTGGATCCTCCTCGAGCGGACGCTGCTCTTGTTGCTCGGCGTGTGCACGACGCTCGACCCCGAGATGAACCCGACGGACGTCATCCAGCCCTACCTCGAGCGCTTCCTGCTCGGCGAGAAGAAGCAGTGGTCCGAGCTCGTGCTCGAGGCGTCGCGCGAGATGGCGCTGTCGGCGCTGTCGCTGCCCGGCGAGCTGCAGCGGTTCATGGACCGCGCCGCGCGCGGCGAGCTCGAGTTCCGCGTGCGCGACCTCGACGAGAACGTGCGCGTGCTCTACAGCGTCGGTCAGCAGCTCCTGTGGGGCATGCTGGGCGCCGTCTCGGCCGTGCTCGCCGTCGTCTTCGACGGGCGCGACCAGGCGCAGGCCAAGCTGGGCGCCGAGATCGGCATGGGCGTGTTCGCCGTGTTCTTGTTCTTCACGTGGCTCGGCGGACGCCCGCGCCGCAAGTGAGCCAGCTTCAGCCGACGCGCGCCG
>DATKFB010000052.1:0-7830 GCA_035544435.1 Polyangia bacterium | reverse complement strand
TGCGAACGCTCATGAGCATCGCAGTCATCTTGGCTGCGCTGGCGGAATCCTCGGCCTCTCGAGCTGGAGCGCCCTCGGTGAGCACGAGCGGCTCATGGACGCGTTCGCGACGACGACGCGCCAGCAGGTCCACGCCTCGGTCGAGGCGCTCTCGGCACGGCTCGACGGACACGCGCATGCTCACCGACCTCCTCGAGCGCTCACGCGACAAGCGCGGCGCCGACCCCGCCACCGAGCGGCGCGTCTCGGACAGCGCCTTCACCGCGCTGGCCGTCGTCGTCGCGCAGTACCGCGCCATCGCCTTCGTCGACGCGTCGGGAGAGATCCAGGTCCTGACCGGCGACCCCATGGAGCAAAAGGAGATCGTCGATTCGTTGCTGCCGCCGGTGCGGGAGCTCGCGGCCGACGTGTCGAAGACGCACGGGAAGGCGCTCGGCGCGCCCGCGCGGCGCGGCGACCGCTCGTTTCTCCTCTACGGCTCGCCGGTGCGCGGCGGCGGCGCCATCGTCGTGGCGAGCGACGCGCTATCTTCCTCGGCGCCGTCGCCTGGACGTCCCTGCCCGTCGCGCGCCTCTTCGTGACCGACCCGGCCGGCGTCGTGTGGGCCGGCTGCGAGACGTCGCGCGGGTGCGGCATCATGCCCTCCGAGGCCGTCCCGAGCTCGTTGCCGCGCACGACCGCGAGCTACCTGTACGTCGGCGCGCGCGGCTCGCGCGCCGTGAGGATCGGTCCGGTGCCCGCCGTTTTGGTCTCGGAGCGCCTCGCGCGGCCGACGGGAGACTGGACCGTAACCTGGCTCGCGTCGACGGAGGCCCTCGTCGCGCGCGAGCGATCCCGGCTCGCGCGCGTCATCCTCACGGCCCTGGCGGCGGCCCTCGCCGCGGCCGGCGTGGGCGCCGCCATTCTCTGACACCAGAAGCGCCGTGACGCCCAAGCACACGTCTCGGGAGCTTGCCCTCGCACAGCGTGGGAAAGGCCACGCTGCGCTCTGCTCTCGTCTCCCTCTCCTCCTTGGGGGTGAGGGGAGCCCGCGGGGGGGCGTTCTTCTGTTAGCTTAGCGGCGTGAGCACCGAGCGACGCAGCCCCGAGATCCGGCCCTCGCAGGTCTCGTTCAAGACGGTGTTCACCGTCTCGTTCGCCGTCCTCATGGTCGTGACCGTCATCTACGCCGTCATGCACGCGCTCATCGCCATCACGCTCGTGGGCGCGGCGCTGCTCATCTCGGTCTCGCTCGAGCACCTCGTGCGCATCATCATGCGGCGCGGCCTGGGTCGGAACTTCGCCATCGCCTGTGTCATCGTAGGCGTGAGCGGCGCGCTCGTGGGCTTCGGGTTCACGCTCATTCCCCCGGCCGTCTCACAGGGCAAGCAGCTCATCAAGGACGTGCCCGGGTTCGTGCGCAGCGTGCGCGGCAGCTCGTTCTTCAGCCGGCTCGATGCCCGCTTCCACCTGGCCGAGCAGGTCGATCGCACCGAGAAGGAGATCCCGAACCTCCTCGAGGGCGCCGCGAGCCCCGTGCTCGCAGCCGTGGGCGGCGTGCTCACCGCCGTGGGCGCCTCCATCACGATCGCCGTCCTCGTCGTCTTCATGCTGATCTTCGGCGGGCGCTTGGTCGAAACCGCCTTGCGCGAGGCGCGCCCCGACCGGCGCGCGGTCTACGAGGAGGTCGTGCACAAGATCTATCAATCGATCGGGGGCTACCTCGGTGGGCTCATGCTCATCTGCCTCTGCAACGCGACCCTCACGACGACCTTCCTCGCGATCGACGGCGTGCCCTTCTTCCTGCCGCTCGGCATCCTGGCCGGAATGTCCAGCATGGTGCCGTACGCGGGACCCTTCGTCACGGGCACGGTCATCTCGCTGGTCGCGTTCGTGACCAAGGGGGCCTGGCACGGCGTCGCGGCCGCGATCTACTTCGTGACCTACGGTCAAATCGAAGGAAACATCCTCGGGCCGCTCATTTTCAGGCGCACGGTCCACGTCAATCCGCTCGTCGTGACGCTCTCGGTTCTCTTCCTGGGCGAGCTCTGCGGGGTCATGGGCGCGATCGTCGCCGTGCCCATCGTCGCGACGTTCCAGATCATCCTTCGCGAGATCCTGCGCATTAGGCGCGAGGAGCTTCGGCGCTCGGGCGAGCCGATGCCCGACTGAGCGTCATCCTTCTTCCTTCGCGCCTCACCCGTCGCGACGCGGGAGCACGCGCACGGGGTTGGGCGCCGCGTCGAGAACGAGCGCGCGGCGCAGCGGGCCCGCGAAAGCCAGCCAGAACAGCACGCCGGCGGCGAGCGCCGCGCAGGCCGCGTTCAGCCCCAGCGCCCAACGCGCGCCCCACCGATCCCAGATGAGGCCCGTCGCGAGGCCGGCGGGCAGCGCCGCGACGCCCACGAAGCCGTGGTAGAGGCCGAAGGCGCGCCCGCGCCCGCCGCGCTCCGCGAGGTCGGCGATGATGGCGCGCTCGGCGCCCTCGGCGAGGCCGTGGTAGAGCGCGTACGCGAGGAACAGCACGAGGACGTGCCAGGGCGCCGTCGCGAAGGCGAAGCCGACGTAGGTGAGCGCGTAAGCGGCCCACCCCGCCGACACGACGACGGCGCGCGAGTGCCGGTCCGAGAGCGCACCTCCCGGCAGGGCAGCCGCCGATTTGACGAGGTGATGGAAGAGCCAGAGCAGCGGCAGGGCCGCCGCCGACCACCCCACCTCGCGCGCGCGCACGAGGAGAAACGCGTCCGATGAGTTCCCGAGCGCGAAGAGCACGCAGACGCCCAGGTACGAGAAGAACCCTGGGCGCAAGGCGCCATCGGCGGGCACCGCCGCCTGCGCCTCGACGTGCGGGGCGTGAGCGCCGTCGCGCAGCCTCAGGAACAGCACGGCAGGCGCCATGAGCCCGAAGACCGCCGCGATGGCGAAGGTGGGGCGCAGCCCCACTCCGAGCGCGACGAGCGAGCTCGCGATGAGCGGCCCGACGGCCGCGCCGAGGTGATCCATCGATCGGTTGAGACCGAAGGCCCGGCCGCGCTCCGTGGGGGCGACCGCGTCGGCGAGCATGGCGTCGCGCGGGCCCGAGCGGATGCCCTTGCCCGCGCGGTCGACGAGGCGCGCCGCCAGCACGTGCCACGGCGCGACCGCCAGCGCGATCCCCGCGCGCGCGAGGGCCGGCAGCGCGTAGCCGCCCGTCACCATGAGGCGGCGCGGGCCGCGATCCGACAGGCGGCCCGAGATCATCTTGATGACGCTCGCGAGCGCGTCGGCGCTGCCCTCGATGAGGCCGAGGTAGCGCATGGGGGCGCCGAGCTGGGCCAGGAAGATCGGCAGCAGCGGGAAGATGGCCTCGCTCGAGACGTCGTTGAGGAGGCTGGCGAGCCCGAGCAGCCACACGAGGCGCGGCAGCGCGCGCAGGGCGCGCAGGCCCAGCGCGGCGCGCGGCGGCGGCTCGCCGTTCGTGGTCGTCGTGCCCGGCTGCACCGTCACCTCCGAATTTTTAACCGGAAACCGAGGCCGTGCCGAGTTTTTGCAGATACGCGGGCACGCGCGCGGAGCTCAGGGATCCCGCGGCGGCGGGAAAACGGGGTCCTTCTCGCTGCGCGCCGTCACCATCGCGCGCAGCGCCACGAGGTCGAACGGTTTCTCGATGCAGGCGTTGGAGACGCCCGCGAGAAAGTCCCGCACGCCGTCGGTGAACACGCCGCCCGTCATGAAGACGATGCGCGCAGCGAGGTCGGTCGAGCGCCGATGCAGCTCCGCGTGAAGGTCCATGCCCGTCATGTCGCCCATCATGAGGTCACACAGGATGACGTCAAACGCCTGATCGGTCGCGAGGCGTGACAGGGCGTCACGGCCGCAGTCCGCGACGACGACTTCGTGGGCGCCGAGGGCCCGCTGGATGCTGCGCAGGACCTGCGGCTCGTCGTCGACGGCCAGCACGCGCGCGCGACGCGCCTTGGGCGCGGGCACCGCGGCGACCTCGCCGGGCGCCGGCGCCGCGAGCGCCGCCGGCGGCAGCGTGACGACGAAGGTCGCGCCCGCGCCGGGCGGGCTCTCGGCGGTGAGCGTGCCGCCCATGCCCTTGATGATGCCGTGGCAAACGAACAGGCCGAGCCCGAGCCCGACGCCCGTGGGCTTCGTCGTGAAGAACGGCTCGAAGATGTGGTCGAGGACGTCGGGCGCGATGCCCGGCCCCGTGTCGCTGACGCAGATGACGGCCCGGCCGTCGTCGTCGGTCATCGTCGAGATGCGGATCTCGTTGTCGGACCGGCTGCCGGCGGCGATGGCCTGCGTCGCGTTGACGAGCAGGTTGACAAACACCTGGCCGAGGCGCGTCTCGGTGCCGCGCACGCCGGGGATCGCGCCGAGGTCCTTGACGAGGCGCGCGCGGTGGCGAATCTCGTTCATGGTCATGTTGACGGACCACTCGAGGACGCGCCAGACGTCGACGGTCTTGTCGTGATCCTCGTCGCCGCGCGAGTAGCTGCGCAGGTCGCGCACGATCTGCCGCACCCGCTGAGCGCCCTCCTCCGCCTCGGCCAGCGCCTCGCGGATCTCGTCGAGACGGCCGCCGAGCGGCTTGCCGTCGTCGATCGAAAGCTTGTCGGCGAGCGCGGCGAGGCGCTCGCTCACGTAGCCGACGTTCGTGATGACGTACGTCAGCGGGTTGTTGATCTCGTGCGCGACGCCCGCGGCGAGCGTGCCCAACGACGCGAGGCGATCGCTTTGCACGACGTGCGCGTCCCGATCGCGCACGGCCTTCTCGAGCCGGGCGCGCTCCGTGATGTCGAGCGCGATGCCGATGACGCCGACGACGCTGCCGCCCGGATCGCGGAGGGGCTCGAGCCAGCAGTGCCACACGCGGCCGTGCGCCGTCCAGTCGAGACTGCCCCCGTCGCCCGCGAGGGCGCGCACGTGGGCCTCGACGAGCGGATCCCGTGGATCGTCGGTCGCGAGGACGCGGCGCAGACCGCGGCCGACGGCGCGCTCGGCGTCGATGCCGAGCACGTCGAGCCCCGCGCCGATGGCCGACGTGAGGTGGTTCTCGCGATCGGTCGTCCAAATGATGGCGGGGAGCTGATGGGTGATGAAGCCGAGACGCAGGTCGGCCACCTCGCGGAAGGCCGGAAGGTGGGCGCTGGCGCTGCCGCCGGCGCCGCTGTCGCTGCCGCTGTCCGCGGCATCCCCGCCTCCGCTGTCGTCGCGTTCCGAGCCCCGCGCGATCATCGCGTCGCGCCGGATGCGCCCCACCGTCGCCCGCAGCTCGAGCTCGTCCATGACGACGGCGGCGAGGTTGGCGAGCATCTCGCGCTCGGCGGACGAGAGCTCGCGCGTGCGGTAGTCCACGAGCTCGAGGCACCCGAGCGTGTGCCCGTCGGCCGTGCAGATGGGCGCGCCCGCGTAGAAGCGCAGACCCGGCTCGCGCGTCACGAGCGGATTCGCCTTGAAGCGCGCGTCGGTGGAGGCGTCGGGAACGACGAGCACCTCCTGCCCGCCAATCGCGAGGTCACAGAAGGAGAGCGCCCGCGGCATTGCGGGAAGCGCCATGCCATAGCGCGACTTCGACCAGGTCCGCTCCTTGTCGACGAGGACGATGGCGACGGTGGGCACGCGGAAGAGCCGTGCGGCCAGCGCCGTGATGCGATCGAACTCCGGCTCGGCCGGCGTGTCGAGGACGCCGTAGCGACTGAGCGCTGCGACGCGAGCTTGCTCGTCTTCCGTCGAAATCATGAACCTCGGCGGCAGTCCGCGGGGCGCGATCGAAGTCCCGCGCCGCTATTTGTATCAATTTCGTGGCATTTCTTCCACTAACGAGTGGGGCGCGTCATCGGATCGGGGTGCGCTGTTCGGGCTGCGCGCGCGACTTTTTGCTATCGTGTGGGCGTGCGCTTTCATTGTCCGACCTGCCGCCGCGCGCTCGAGGGCACGCGGGCCGACTACCCGACGCTGCCCTTTTGCTCCCCCCGATGTCGCGCCGCCGATCTCGGCAACTGGCTGAACGAGAGCTATCGCATCGGCTCGCCCGTGTCCGAGGAGGACCTCGACCAGGGCATGCCGACCGCGGCTGGCGCGTCCACGGATCCCGACGAGAACTGAGCCGGAGCGGCCGTCAGCCGCCGGTTGCCTCGAGCGGCGCGCCGGTCCCGAAGGCCTCCGCGTGGAGCACCCGTGCGAGGTGCGCGAGCCCGCGCGCCGCGTGGTGCGAGACGGTGTTGATCCACGCCCCGGGGACCTCGTAGACGCGGTTGGCGACCACCGCGGGAAGGCGCCGCCAGACGGCGTCGCCCGCGAGCACGCGCAGCGCCGGCAGGTTGTCCCCGTAGCGGGGCATGACGATGGCCTCGGGCTCGAGCGCCAGCAGCGCCTCGAGGCCGATCTGGCCCGGACCGCGAATGCCGAGCTCGACGGCGACGTTGCGGCCGCAGGCCCGCTCGAGGATCTCGTCGACGAGCGTGCCGGCGCCCATCGTGTATCCGGGCGGGTCGTAGTAAAGGACGCGCACCGGTCGGGCGCCGCGCAGCTTGCGCGCAACGTCGTCGAGCCGCCCCTCGACGTCGGCGACGAGGGCCGCGGCGCGCGCGTCGGCGCCCAGCGCCGCGCCGAGCAGGCGCAGGCCCGCCGTGATCTCGGCGAAGGAGTCGAGCCGGCTCTGGCGCAACAAGGGCACGCCGGCGCCCGCGAGCAGGCGCACCGACTCGAGCTCGTTGAACCCGGCGATGCACACGAGGTCCGGCTCGACGGCCAGGATCGGCTCGGGATCGGAGCGCAGGCGCGCGACGCGCGGCGGGTAGACACCCAGGCAATTCGAGGCCGAGCGATCGTCGGCGTAGACCGACACGGCGACGACGCGCTCGATGGGCACGAGCGCCGCCAGGTTCTCTTCGCAGGCGAGGTAGGTCGACACAACGCGCACGGGCGGACGCGGCAGCACGCGCACGACGCCCGCGGGATCGACGAGCCGGCGCGGGAACGCGTCGCCCTCGACCCGGCTGTCGGTGAAGGCGCGCGCGCCGACGACGGCGCCGCGCACGCGCTGCGCGAGCAGCGCCGCCCCGACCAACG
The DNA here is from genome assembly GCA_035544435.1 of Polyangia bacterium. Taxonomy (GTDB): domain Bacteria; phylum Myxococcota_A; class Polyangia; order Fen-1088; family Fen-1088; genus DASZFV01. The sequence goes on along the minus strand of DATKFB010000052.1, from coordinate 789 downwards.
GGGCGGCGACGCAGGCGGCGACGGCGTGGCGGCGGCCGAGCGGCATCAGTACCAGGCGATCTCGCGCGGCGGCAGGCCGCGCGCCGGGTCGGGATCGAAGGCCCCGGTCTCGGTCGGCGCGCTGGCCACCGACGCGTTGAACAGGTGGATGCGCGGCTTGGCCATGGCGGCGTCGGGCACGAAGAGGGTCGTCGCGCCGACGGCGCCGCGGCCCAGGTTGAAGGCGCCTGTCTCGAGCGAGATCGGGGTCGACGCGTCGGACTCCGGATTGAGCGCGAAGAGGGCGTCGTTGCTGCCCGCGACGTTGTTCTTGGCGTCGGGGAACGTCCCCACTGTGGACGCGAAGGCCTGGGCTCCCGAGAGCGCCGCCACCCACTGGAAGTCGACCGGCTGGCCGCCCAGCGCCGACGCCTTCGTGACGTGCACGAGCACGGGCGGTGACGCCCCCGTATCGATCACGGCGACGCCCGAGGAGGCCGACTGCTCGGCGTCGGCGAACGAGCCACCGCACGCCACGAGCAAGATGTGTTCGGCCGGCAGCGTGAACATCGCCGAGCAGCCCTTGAGGCCCGGCAGCGCGACCATGTCGGCGACGCCGTCGATCGATGGATCGATGACGATGACGCGGCCCTCGCCCGTCGCTTGGAACTTGGCGTCCTGGCTGCCGAGCGTGACGAAGATCAGGCCGTCTGCGATGACCATGCGGTCCGGACGGGCCTGCGTGACGGCGCCCTCGACCGGGGCGGCGTAGCCGCTCAGATCGATGCGGCCCGTGGCGGCGCCCGAGGC
>DATKFB010000051.1:0-3374 GCA_035544435.1 Polyangia bacterium | reverse complement strand
CGGTCTCTTCGGCGCGCCCTCGATCACGCCCATGGGGACGAAGTGATGAGGCGCTCCTTTGGACGAGCGCGCGCGGCGGGCTTCACGCTCATCGAGGTCCTGCTCGCCATGGCGATCCTCGCGTTCATCACGACGATCATGTGGGGCTCGTTCAGCCAGACGGCCACGAACAAGCGCGCGCTCGAGGCGACCCAGGAGCGCGTGCACACGGCGCGCGTCGCGCTCATGCGCATGTCGCGAGAGCTCGAGATGGCGTACCTCGCGTCCGAGACGAGCCCGTCGGCCTACACGCGCACGTTCCTCACGGCGTCCTCTCAGGCGTCGGTCGACGAGGTCTCGTTCTCGACGTTCGCGCACCAGCGCCTGCGCGGCGGCCTCGCGGAGAGTGACACGTCGATCGTGACGTACTACGGCGCGCGCGATCCCGACGATCCCAAGGTCACGAACCTCATGCGTCGCGAGACGCGCCGGCTGCAGGCCGAGGATCCCAAGATCCTCCCGGGCGAGGCCTACGTCCTTTGCCCCGACGTCGCGCGCGTGAAGCTCAGCTTCTACGACTACAGCAAGAAGGAGTGGGAGCGGGAGTGGAACACGCACACGATCGGCACGCAGTACCTGCCGTCGCACGTGCGCATCGCCCTCACGGTCATCGACGAGCGCGGCGAGGAGGTCACCTACTCGACCGACGCGCGCATCCGCGTGACGGAGACGCTGGGACTATGAGGCCTCCGCGCAACCGACAGCGCGGGGTCGCCCTGCTGCTCGTGCTGACCTGGATCGCGCTCATGGTGGCGCTCGTGGGGCAATTCACCTACGGCACGAACGTCGACGCCGCGCAGGCGGCCAACGCGCGCGACGAGCTGCGCGCGCACTATCTCGCGGTCTCGTCGGTGAACCTCGCGCGCATGCTCATCAAGATCCAGAAGCAGTTCGTCGACCCCATCATGGGCCAGGCGCAGAAGATGCTCGCGGCCGCCATGGGCGGCGGTGCCTCGGGGGCGGCGGGCGCCGGTGGCTCGAACGCCGCGGGCGGGCCCCCCGGCCTCGGGTTCAGCCTGCGCGTCACCGACTACGCCGGGCCGCTCATGGGCTTCTTCAGCGGGTCGAAGGAGGAGGTGGCCGGGCTCGGCAGCCTCATCGGCATCGACACCAACGGCGTCAAGGGGCTGGGGCTCAAGTCGGGGACCTTCGACGCGGAGATCACGCCCGAGGACGGCAAGATCAACGTCAACTGCGGCGGGGGATTCAACGCCAAGGCGGACAATCAGAAGATGGTCTTCCGGCTCCTCATGGGGCTCATGTACTCGCGAAGGTTCGACCGGCTGTTCTCGGAGTCCGACACGAACGGGCAGTTCGCGACTCGCGCCGACGTCGCGCGCGCCATCATCGACTGGTCCGACACCGACGAGCAGGGCTTCTCCCCCGACGGCGTCTCGGCCACGGGCGAGGACTACCGCTACGACGACCGCGACGACCGGTACCGCGCCCACAACGATCCCTTCGACACGATCGAGGAACTCAAGCTCGTGCGCGGCGTGACCGACGGCTTCATGGAGGCGTTCCAGCCTTCCCTGACGGTCTATCCGTTCCCGGGCGCCGCCGGGGCGGCCAGCGCGGGTTGCAAGGTGAACCTCTCGGCGATCACCAACAAGAACGGCGGCGACTGCACGCCGCTCCTCATGGGCGTGCTGCGCGCCGCCGCCATGCCCGATCAGACGAAGCCACCGACGGACCTCGCGATCCTCGACGACACGCGCCTGTATCCCGTCGCGAGCGTGCTCTGCGATCGCGCCTCGGCGAGCGGCTTCGACAGCGCGGCCGCCCTCACGGCGATCCTGCAGAACCCGTCGCAGGCCGTCATGCCCGACGACCCCCGCTACAAGGTCCTGCATTCGCTCCCGCCCCTCAACGTCGGCGACCTGAACTCGGTCGCGACGTTCGGCTCACCGCGCACCTACCGCATCGTCGCCGTCGGCGAGGCGGGCAAGGTCAAGAAGAAGATCACCGTCATCGTCGACACGGCGGGCGTGCTGTCGCACCCGCTCACCCTCAACTCGTCCGCCGAGCAAGCCGCGGGCGTCCTGCGATACTGGCGCGAGGAATAGCACCCCATGGCGCACATCATCTGTGGCATAGACCTCGGCGCGTTCTCGGTGAAGCTGGCCTTCCTCGAGGTGGGCTTCCGCACGACGACGCTGCGCGGGTTCATGGAGACCGCCGTGCCCGCGGGCGACGCGCCGCTCGCCGAGCGCCAGGCCGAGGCCGTGCGCGAGGGCTTCTCGCAGGCGCGCGAGGCGACGCCGTACCTGGCCGTGCCGGGCGACCAGCTGTCGGTGCGTCTGCTGCAACTGCCGTTCACTGACGCGCGCAAGATCGATCAGGTCGTCGGCTACGAGCTCGAGGGGCAGATCGTCCACGCCCTCGAAGACGTCGTTTTCGATCACCTCGTCGTGGGGCAGACCGCCGAGGGCTCGTCGGTGCTGGCCGTCGCCGCGAAGCGCGACGACATCGCCGCGCTCATCGCGGCCAACGAGGCCAAGGGCACGCACCCGCGCGCGCTGTACGCGGCGCCCGTCGTGTACCGCACGCTCCTGCCCCCGTCGGCCGCCGTCGAGGACGAGGAGGCGGGCGCGTCGCCGCCACGCGTGCGCGTCATCCTCGATCTCGGCCACGCGCGCACGAACATCTGCGTTGTTCGCGAGGGCGAGACGCTTTACGCGCGGACGATCCTGCGCGGGGGCGCACAGCTCACGCAGGCCATCGCCAAAGCCTTCGAAGCCGACCTCGATCGCGCCGAGCAGGCCAAGCGCTCGGACGCGACGCTCCTGCCCGCGGGCACGCCCGCGCCGACGCCGCTCGCAGCCAAGCTCGACGCCGTGCTGCGCCAGGCGCTCGAGCCGCTCGTGCGCGAGCTGCGCCAAACGCTCGCGAGCTTCCGCGCCGCCACGCGGACCGAGGCCGACGAGCTGCTCGTCACGGGGGGCACGGGGCGGTTGCGTGGGCTGCTGCCTTTTCTCGAGGCGGAGCTCGGGTTGCCGGCGCGCTTCCTCGCGATTCGCCCCGCGCTCGCCGCGCGCAGCTCCTCGGGAGACCCCGAGGACGCCGGCGCCGTCGACGTCTCCAGCGCCACGAGCGACGAGTCAGAGTCGCACGCGCTCGCCGCCGCGATCGCGCTCGCGGCGAGCCGCGGCTCGAAGGAGATCGACTTCCGCCGCGGTCCGTTCGTCTACCGCGCGAGCTTCTCCGTGCTGCGCCAGCGCGCCTGGCACATCGCGGGCCTCGCAGCCGCCATCTTGCTCGCCGTGAGCGTCGACGTGGGCGCCAAGCTCTCGAGCCTGGGCGACGAGAAGAAGCAGCTCGACAGGCAGCTCAAG
>DATKFB010000050.1:0-2654 GCA_035544435.1 Polyangia bacterium | reverse complement strand
CACGGCCGCGCCCACGAGCGCGCCCATGACGCCGTTCTTGGCGGCGTCGGCCTGGCTCTCGGCGACGTATGCCTCCGAGAAGCGCCGGAAGCGCGCCTCCGTGTCCTCGCTGGGCGCCGAGGCGTAGAGCGCGCCCACGAGCGAGCCCATACTGTTGCCCACGACGCAGTCAATGCGCACGCCGGCCTTGCGCGCGGCGGCGATGGCGCCGAGGTGGGCGACGCCGCGCGGCCCGCCCACGGAGAGCACGAGGCAAGTGCGCCGCGCCGCCGGATCGAACTTGGGCGGCCCGTGCGCGCAGCACGCGAGCAGGGGGGCGAGCAGCAAAGCCGTGAGGAGTCGAGCGGGGCGGGGGCGCACCTGCACAGTGTCACCCGGGGCGCCGCTCCACGCCATGCCCGTGATCACGAACCCTCGCGGAGACGCCGCCGCCGCGCTACTTGGACTCGAGCTTCTCGACGCGGGTCTCGAGATCGACCACTCGGGGCTCGAGCCGAGACTCGCGCTCAGAGACGGCCCTCGGAGAGCGAACCACGAACCGTTGCTGCTCGGCCAGATCCAGAAGAGCTGTCTCCACCGTCCGCAGACGCTAGTTGTTCACGTCGAGGCGCTCGTTCGTCTCAGCACGAATCACGTCGCGAATGCCCTTCAGGATCTCCACCGTGACGTCGCCGCCGGCCATCCTCATGCCCCTCTATGTTCGCAGACGGACCCTGCGAATTCCGCGCCAGGCCTACGCCGCGCGTTCAATCAAGCCGGCGGCGCCCATGCCGCCGCCCACGCACATCGTGATGACGGCGTACTTGCCCTTGCGGCGCTCGAGCTCGTGCAGCGCCGTCGCGATCTGGCGGGCGCCCGTGCACCCGAGCGGGTGGCCGAGCGCGATGGCGCCGCCGTTGACGTTGACGCGATCGAGGGGCAGCCGGAGCTCGCGCAGACAGTAGAGCGCCTGCGACGCGAAGGCCTCGTTGACCTCGTAGAGATCGATCTGGTCGATTTCGAGGCCCGCCTTGCGGAGCAGCTTGCGCACGGCCGGCACGGGGCCGATGCCCATGATGGCGGGCGGCACGCCGGCGACGGCGAACGCGCGGAAGTACGCGCGCACGCGCTTGCCCTGTTTGCGCGCCTCGTCGGCGCCCATGAGCACGACGGCGGCGGCGCCATCGTTGAGCGGCGACGCGTTGCCCGCCGTGACCGTCCCCGTCGGGTCGAACACGGGCTTGAGCGCGGCGAGCTTCTCGAGCGACGTGTCGGCCCGTGGGCCCTCGTCCCGGTCGACCGTGATGTCGCGCCAGGTTTCGCCGTCGAAGACGCGCGTCTTGACGGCCACGACCTCGGCCGCGAAGTCGCCGCGCGTCCAGGCCGCCGCCGCCTTCTGGTGGCTCGCGAGCGCGAAGGCGTCCTGATCGCCGCGGCTCACGCCGAACTGCCGCGCGACGTTCTCGGCCGTGTTGCCCATGGGGATGTAGGCGTCCGGGTACTCCTCGACGACGCGCGGGTTGAGCGAGGTCTTGTTGCCGCCCATGGGGATCATCGACATCGACTCGACGCCGCCCGCGAGCCCGGCGTCGATGGCGCCCGCAGCGATGCGGTCCGCGACGATGGACGTCGCCTGCAGGCCCGAGGAGCAGAAGCGGTTGATTGTCATGGCGGGCGTCGTGTCGGGCATGCCGGCGAGCAGGCCGATCTGGCGCGCCACGTTGAGGCCCTGCTCGGCCTCGGGCATGGCGCAGCCGAGGACGACGTCCTCTATGGCCACCGGATCGATCTCGGCGCGGCGCAGCGCCTCGCGCGCCGCGAGAGCGCCCAGGTCGTCGGGGCGCGTTTGACGCAGGTTGCCCTTCGGCGCGCGGCCGATGGGGGTGCGGACCGCGGAGAGGATGGCAACATCGCGCATGGTCAGTTCCTCAGGGGCTTGCTGGTGGTCAACATATGTTGGATGCGCTCGCGCGTCTTCGGTTCCCCGCACAGCGACAGGAACGCCTCGCGCTCGAGGTCGAGGATGTGCTGCTCGCTGACCGCCGCGCCCGCCGGGACGCTGCCGCCCGACAGGACGCGCGCCAGGTGGCCGCTGATCTTGGCGTCGTGCTCACTGATCTGGTGGGCGCCCACGAGGTTGCGCAGCAGCGAGCGCATCGTCGCGGCGCCGGACTCGCCGATGACGCGGATGCGCCGCGGCGGCGGCGGACGATAGCCGGCGCGCGCCTGCCCGAGCACGAGGTCCTTGGCGTCGGCGATGACGTTCTCGCGCGCCATGGACACGGTGTCGCTCGGGCGCAGGTACCCGAGGTCGCGCGCCTCCTCGGCGCTCAGCGAGACGCGCGCGCGCGCGAGCATCTCGAACGGCACGCGCACGAGCGCGAGCAGGTCGAAGTTGGGGTCGTCGGTGGCCTTGGCGGCCGCGCGTGCCGCCAGCTCCATGCAGCCGCCGCCCGCGGGGATGAGGCCCACGCCGACCTCGACCAGGCCCATGTACAGCTCGGCCGAGGCCTGCACCGCGTTGCCGCCCAGCGTCACCTCGGCGCCGCCGCCGAGCGTGAGGTTGTAGGGAGCGGTGACGACGGGCACGGGGCTGTAGCGCATGCGCTGGTTGGCCGCCTGGAAGGCCGAGACCATCTGGCGCACCGAGGCCAGCTCGTCGCTGCCGATGGCCA
>DATKFB010000049.1:0-9998 GCA_035544435.1 Polyangia bacterium | reverse complement strand
GTGCGCTGGCGCGGCAAGGTCACGGCGCGCTTCAGCGAGCCGTACACCTTCTACGCGGCGACCGACGACGGTGACCGCCTCTTCATCGCCGGGCAGATCGTCATCGATCACTTCGTGAACCACTCGGTGACCGAAGACGCGACCAAGCCCATCATGTTGACGGCTGGCAAGCCCGTCGACATCGTGCTTGAGTACTTCCAGGGCGGGCTTTACGCGAGCGCGGTGCTGTCGTGGAGTAGCGCCCACGAGCCGAAGGCCGTCATCCCCACGAGCGCGCTCGCGCCACAGTGACGGAGCGCGCCGGCCGCGGTAGAAAGGGCGCGCCCATGCCACCCGCGCCCGTCGCCGACGCCATCCTCTTCGACCTCGACGGGACCCTGGTCGACTCGGAGCGCGAGAACGTCGAGTCCGTCGTGCTGGCGGCGCGGCGCTGGCGCGCCGAGCTTTCGGCCGAAGAGCGCGCGTTCGTCATCGGGCACTCGTGGAACGAGATCCACGCGCGCATCGTCGCGAACCACGCGCTCGACGTGACGATGCCGGCGCTCATCGCGGCGGCCGTCGAGGAGAAGCGCGCGCTCCTCGCGAGCGGGTACCGGGCGCTCCCGGGCGCCGTGGCGGCCGTGCGACGCCTCGCGGCCCGCTCGACGCTGGCCGTCGTCTCGGGCGCGAGCCGCGGCGAGGTCCTCGACGCGCTCGAGAGCCTGGGCGTGCGCGATGCCTTCGCGCTCGTGCTCGGCGCCGAGGACTACCCGCGCGGCAAGCCGGAGCCGGACTCGTACGCGCTCGCCATCGAGCGGCTGGGCGCCGTGCCGGCGCGCGCGGTCGCCATCGAAGACGCGACGCCCGGCGTCCTCGCGGCGCGGGCGGCCGGGGCGCGCGTCATCGGCGTGCGTGCGGGGAACTTCAGCGGTTACGATCTGTCGGCCGCCGACGTCGTCGTCGACACGCTCGAGGAGATCACCGACGACCTCCTCGCGAGGCTCTTGGGGTGAAGGTCGACCCACGCGCGATCTCGTCCGACGCGGCCTATTTTTGGATGACGGCCACGATCGTCCCGCGTCCCATCGCGTGGGTCTCGACGCTCAACGAGGACGGTAGCGCGAACCTGGCGCCGTTCTCCTTCTTCACGGGCGCGAGCTCCAATCCGCCCACCGTCATCATTTGCGTGAGCCGGAAGACCAAGATCGAGGTCGGACAAAAGAAGGACACGTGGGCCAACATCGAGCGCACCGGGGAGTACGTCATCCACGTCGTGCCGGACGCGCTCGCGCAGAGCATGAACGCGACGTCGAAGGAGTATCCGCGCGGGACGGACGAGCTCGAAGTCGTGGGGCTCGCCAAGGCGCCGTCCGAGCGCGTCGGGCCGCCGCGCGTCGCCGAAGCGCCCGTCGCGATGGAGTGCCGCCTGCTCCGCATCGTCGAGGTCGGCGCTGGCGCCGGGACGGCCATCATCATCGGCGAGATCCTTCTGTGGCACGTGCGTGACGATTTGCTCGTCGGAGGGCGCATGGACTTCGGCCGGCTCGACGCCGTGGGGCGCCTGGGCGGCGCCGTCTACGCGCGGACACGCGACCGCTTCGACATGCCACGGCCGAAATAAAGGGCCGCCGCGCGCGCGTGGTAAAATGGGGGAACGGTGTTCGAGCGCCTTCCAGCCGATGTGACCCTCTACGAGGTGGGCCCGCGCGACGGGTTGCAGAACGAGTCTCGCCTCATCCCGACAGACGACAAGGTGCGGTTCATCGACGCGCTCTCTGGGACGGGGCTGCGCGCCATCGAGATCACGAGCTTCGTCAATCCGAAGTGGATTCCGCAGCTCGCGGACGCCGCCGAGGTCGCGCGCCGCGTCGCGCGGGCGCCCGGGGTCGCATATTCGGCGCTCGTGCCCAACCGGCAGGGGCTCGACTCGGCGATGGCGGCGGGCATGAAGGAGATCGCCGTCTTCATGTCGGCCTCCGAGACCCACAACAAGAAGAACGTCAACAAAACCATCGCGGCGACGCTCGCGGCGTTCGAGGAGACCGTGCCGCCCGCGCTCGCCGCTGGCCTGCGCGTGCGTGCCTACGTCTCGACCGTCTACGGCTGTCCCTACGAGGGCGCGGTCGACCCCGCGAAGGCGGTCGAGCTCTGCCGCGCGCTGCGCGCGCTCGGGTGCTATCAGGTGTCGCTCGGCGACACGATCGGCGTGGGGACGCCGCGCCAGGTGCGCGACGTGCTCGCGCGCGTGCTGGCCGAGATCCCGGCGCCCGAGGTGGCCGTGCACTTCCACGACACGCGCGGCACGGCTCTCGCCAACATCCTCGTCGCCGTCGAGATGGGCATCACGACGGTCGACGCCGCGCTGGGGGGCCTCGGCGGCTGTCCGTACGCGCCGGGCGCGTCTGGCAACGTCGCCACCGAGGACGTCGTGTACATGCTCGAGGGCATGGGCGTGCGCACGGGCGTCGATCTCGACAAGCTCGTCGATTGCTCGCGCCTCGCCTCGACGCTCGTCGGGCACGAGATGCCTTCGAAGTTCTATCGCGCCGCGGTGGGCGCCCGTGCGAGAGTCTCCGGCTGATGACGGACGAGGCGGCTCCTCCCGTGCTGAGCGAGGTGCGCGACGGCGTCGCGACGATCACGCTCAACAGGCCGGGCGCCGCCAACGCGCTGTCGCGCGAGCTCGTGGGCGCGTTGGGGCAGGCCTTGAGCCGCGCGCGCGCCGACGATGGGGTGCGCGCCGTCGTGCTCACGGGTGCGGGCGGCAAGGCCTTCTGCGCGGGCGCCGACCTCAAGGAACGCCGCGCCATGACGCTCGAGGAGACGCGATCGTTTCTGCGCTCGCTCAACGCCGTCGTGGACGCCGTCGCGGCCTTCCCGCGACCCGTGATCGCGGCCCTCAACGGCGCGGCCTTCGGGGGCGGGCTCGAGCTCGCGCTCGCGTGCGACTTCCGCCTGGCGGCCGACACGGCCGAGCTCGGGCTCGTCGAGACGCGCCTCGGCATCATCCCGGGCGCGGGCGGCACGCAGCGGCTCGCGCGCGTCGCCGGCCTCGCGGTCGCCAAGGAACTCATCCTCACGGGCCGCCGCATCGGCGCGGCGCGGGCCCGGGAGCTCGGCGTCGTCTCGGAGGTCGTGCCGGCCGCGGCGCTCACGGCGGCCACGGCGCGCCTCGCGGCGGAGCTCGCGGGCGCTGGGCCCCTGGCCGTCACGCAGGCCAAGCGCGCCATCGACGGCGGCTTCGATCTCCCTTTGCCCGAGGCCCTCGCGCATGAGCGCGCGTGCTACGAGATCGTGCTCGAGAGCGCCGACCGCGACGAGGGCCTCTCGGCCTTCGCCGAAAAGCGCCCGCCCCAATTCACCGGAAAATGATCATCGGTCGCTAGCGCGGGACCGCAAGGAGCCGACATCGATGTCACGCAGCGACGAGCTCAAGGCGCTCGCGGAGAAGATCCGCAAGGGCGGCGCGCCCAAGTACCACCAGGCGAATGCCGCGGCGGGCAAGCTGTTCTGCCGCGAACGCATCGCGCTCCTGTGTGACGACGGCGCCAAGGACTTCGTCGAGGACGGCCTGTTCGCGAACGCGGGCGCGTTCGAGCTGCCCGCCGATGGCGTCGTGACGGGCGTGGGCCGCGTCCACGGCCGCCCCGTCGCCATCATGGCCAACGACTCGACGGTGAAGGCCGGCTCGTGGGGCGCGCGGACGGTGGAGAAGATCGTGCGCATTCAGGAGACGGCGGGCCGGCTGCGCATCCCGCTCTTCTATCTCGTCGACTCGGCGGGCGCGCGCATCACCGACCAGATCGATATGTTCCCGGGGCGGCGCCACGCCGGCCGCATCTTCAACAACCAGGTCAAGCTCTCGGGGGCCGTGCCGCAGATCTGCCTGCTCTTCGGGCCGTCGGCCGCGGGGGGCGCATACATTCCGGCCTTCTGCGACGTCGTCTTCATGGTCGAGAAGAACGCCTCGATGTACCTCGGCTCGCCGCGCATGGCCGAGATGGTGATCGGCGAGAAGGTCACGCTCGAGGAGATGGGCGGCGCGCGCATGCACTGCGAGGTCTCGGGCTGCGGCGATCTGCTCGCCAAGGACGAGCGGGCGTGCCTGGCCGCCGCGCGCGACTACTTCGCCTACCTGCCCCAGCGCGCCGGCGAGCTGCCGCCGGCCGCGGCCGCGCGCCCGCCGCGCGCCGACGCCACGCGCATCGACGACGTGCTGCCGGCGAACCAGAACCAGGCCTTCGACATCGCCGCCGTCATCGACGCGCTCGTCGACGAGGGCAGCTTCTTCGAGCTCAAGAAGCTCTTCGCGCGCGAGCTCGTGACGGGCTTCGCGCGCCTCGACGGCCGCGTCGTGGGCATCGTCGCGAACCAGCCCAAGTGGAAGGGTGGCGTCCTCTTCGTCGACTCGGCCGACAAGGCCGCGCGCTTCATCTGGCTGTGCGACGCCTTCTGCGTGCCGTTGCTGTTCCTCGCGGACGTGCCGGGCTTCATGATCGGCAAGGCCGTCGAGCGGCAGGGCATCATCCGCCACGGCGCGAAGATGCTCTCGGCCATGGCCGACGCCACCGTGCCGCGCCTGTGCGTCGTCCTGCGCAAGGCTTACGGCGCCGGGCTCTACGCCATGAGCGGCCCGGGCTTCGAGCCCGACGCCACCATCGCGCTGCCCCAGGCCATGATCGCCGTCATGGGCGCCGAGGCCGCTATCAACGCCGTCTACGCCAACAAGATCGCCGAGAAGCCCGAGGCGGAGCGCGCGCAATATATCGAGGAGCTCCGCGCCCAATACAGAGCCGACATCAACATCCTCAAGCTCGCGGCAGAGCTGCACGTCGACGCCATCACGCCGGGCGACGATCTGCGCGCGGAGCTCGTGCGCCGCTTCGCGAACGCCGCCCACAAGGCCGTCACGGGGTACCCGCGCCGCCGTCCCATCTTGCCCGTGTGAGAGCCGTCGCGATGATTCCACTCACGCTGATTCCCGCCGACGAGGCGCGGCGGATCCTGCTCGAGACGCCGCCCGTGGGCACGGAGCGCGTGCCCTTGCGCGAGGCCGGCGGCCGCGTGCTGGCCGGGCCGCTGCGCGCGCCGGAGGACCTTCCGTCCGAGCGCCGCTCCGTCATGGACGGCTACGCCGTGCGCGCCGCGGACGTGCGGGCCGCCTCCGAGCTCGCGAGCGTGACGTTGACCCTCGTGGGAACGGTGCCTATGGGCGACGTCTTCCACGGCGCCGTCGCGGCGGGCGAGGCGGTCGCGATCTCGACGGGGGGCTTCGTGCCGGCGGGCGCCGACGCCGTCGTCATGGTGGAGCACACGTCCTCGACGGCCGAGAGCGAGGGGCAGGGCCGGTCCGTCGAAATCTCGCGCGCCGTCGCGCCCGGCACCAACATCATCGAGGTCGGGGAGGACTTCGCCGCGGGCGCCGACGTGTTGCCCGCGGGCCGGCGCCTCCGGCCCCAGGACGTCGCGGCCCTCGCGACCTTCGGCGTCGCCGAGGTGAGCGTCTTCCGCCGTCCGCGCGTCGCGGTGTTGTCGACGGGCAACGAGCTCAGCGACCCGTCGTCGCGCGCGGCGCCGCGGCCCGGCCAGGTGCGTGACGCGAACCAGTACGCCCTGGCGGCGCAGGTCGAGGCGGCGGGGTGTCTCGCCACGCGGGGCGGCATCGTGCGCGACGACGCGGGCACGCTGCGCGAGGCCGTCGCGCGCGCGCTCGCCGAACACGACGCCGTGATCCTCTCGGGCGGCTCGTCGGTCGGAACCAAGGACGTCGCCGCCGAGGCGATGCTCGGCCTGTCGCCGCCCGGCGTGCTCTTCCACGGCGTCGACATCCGCCCGGGCAAACCGACGCTCTTCGCGCGCGCGGGCGCGCGCCCCGTCGTGGGCATGCCGGGCTTCCCCACCTCGTCGCTCATCGTCTTCGATGCGTTCATCCGCCCCATGCTCTGGCGCCTCGGCGGGGAGTTCGGCCGGGAGACCTGGCCGGCGCGTCGTCGGGCCCGCCTCGCGAAGGCCCACCCTTCAGTCGTCGGTCGCGAGGACTATCTGCGCGTTCGGCTCGTCGAGCGCGACGGCACGCCGTCCAACCTTTGGGCCGAGGCCCTCGCGGGAGGGTCGGCGGCCATCTCGAACGTCGTCCTCGCCGACGGCCTCGTGCGCGTCGAGGCGGCGGCCGCCGCCCTGGCCGCCGGCGATCCGGTGGACGTGCTCCTCTATTGAACAGGTCGCCGCCTCGGTTGACGGGGCGCTGCATCCACCGTTACCCTGGCGTGCCCCTCCTCTCGACGCGCCCCTCTTCCCAGCGGTTCCCCGCGCACACCGGTTCACTGGTCCACCATCTCGGAGGTCGTTCCCGCATGATCCGCTCACGCTCGGCCGCGGCTCTCTTGTGTTTCGGCTTCGCGATCCTGGGTAACACGTCCGGGCTCGGCGGCACCGCGGCGTTCGCGCAACAGGTGCGCCCGCCCGTCAAAGGGCGATCTCACCGCGTCAAGGTCGACAGCTCTCCGCAGCAGGCGGCCGTCTACTGGAGCGCCGGCTCGACGGCCCAGCCGAAGGACTACGGCATCGCCGGCTACACGCCCCTGACGCTCAAGGTCCCGCGCGGCGCCGTCACGATCGTCGTCGAGCTGCAGGGCTTCAAGCCGCAGCAGAAGGCCCTCGACATCAAGAAGAGCCAGACCGTCAGCTTCACGCTCGAGCGGGCGCCCGCCGTGGCGAAGCTCGATCTGCAGTCGACGTCCGACGGCACGGGCGCGGGCGCGGACGTCACGATCGACGGCGTCCCGCGCGGCACGATCCCGAACATGTTCGAGGTCGCTGCGGGTCGCCACCAGGTCGAGGTGCGCAAGGCCGGGTTCAAGCCTTGGAGCCAATGGTTCGACCTCGCCGAGGGCGAGCATCACACGCACGACGTGACGCTCGATCGCGCGGAGGCGCCGACGGGCGCGCTGCTCGTGACGTCCGACGCGGGCGGCGACGTGTACGTCGACGGCGTCCGCAAAGACGTCGCGCCCGCCATCATCACGGGCGTCCCCGCGGGCGACCACGTCATCGAGGTGCGCAAGGACGGCGTGCCTCCGTGGCGCCAGAACGTCACCGTGCCCTCGGGCCAGCAGGTCAAGGTCTCGGCGGTCTTCGGCGCCGCTGCGGCGGGCAACGGCAGCCTGCGCGTCATCGCGAGCGAGCCCGACGCGCAGATCTTCGTCGACGGCGAGGACAAGGGCCGCTCGCCCGCTTCGGTGGCGTCGATCAGGCCCGGCGATCACATCGTCGAGGCGCGCAAGGCGAAGTTCAAGGCGGTGCAGCAGACGGTGCACGTCGCCGCGAACGACAACGCCATCGTGCAGCTCAAGCTCGAGATCGCGCCGCCCGACCGGCCGCGCGCCGCGCTCAAGGTGCAGTCGACGGTGCCGAACGCCGAGGTCTTCGTCGACGGTTCGAGCCTCGGGCGCGCGCCCGTCGACCGCAACGATCTCGACCCGGGCAAGCACTACGTCGTCGTCCATCGCGACGGCTACACGGACTTCAAGCGCGAGGTCGTGCTCGTCGAGAACCAGCCGGTGGCGCTCGTGGCCGACCTGTCGGCGACGGGCAGCGTGCGGATCCTCTCGACGCCCGAGGGCGCCGAAGTACGCGTCGACGGCGAGCTCGTCGGCAAGACGCCCGTCTCGCGCGACCAGATCCCAGCGGGCGACCACGTCATCGAGTTCCGGCTCAAGGGCTACTTCGACCACAAAGAAACGATGAAGATCGAGGGCGGGCGGGAGAAGGTCTTCTCGGTCGATCTCAAGCTGATCCCCACGGGCCCGACCCCGGAGCAGGTCGCGAAGCGCAAGGGCGGCATGTCTTCGTTCGGCGCGAAGGTCAACCCGGTGGGCGGCGTCACGGCTGACTTCGGCACCGGCTACCCCTACTACTTCATGGCGCGACTCACCGTGGGTGCGTTCAACGTCAAGCCGCTCGGCCTCGACCTGGGCGTCGAGTTCCAGACCTTCTTCGAGATGTACGATCTGTCGTTGCACGCCCGCCTGCAGCTCGTCGAGGCGGGGCCGCTGGCGCTCGGCGTCAAGGCGAACTTGGGCGGCGGCGGCGGCACCAATGGCCGAGACACGTACTTCATCGACCTCATCGGCATCGCGTCACTCGCCTTCAGCGACGTCGCGACGGTCTCGGCGACGGTGCGCTACTCGGGTTGGACCGACCGGTTCTGCCCCTCGGCGGCCCAGGTGGCCAACGGCGTCACGCCCGAGCAATACTGCAAGGACTGGACGGCGGGTAACCCCTCGGCGACGGCGCTCTTCGATAAGGACCCGAACAACAACCGTTTCGGGGGCAACCGCTTCTACCTCGGCATCGGCGCCACGGCGGCCATCGATCGGTACACGTCGCTGTTCCTGCAGCTCGAGCTCATCCCGGCCCCCGACACCTTCTCACCCGAGCCGCGCAAGGCCTTCGACAGCCGGTACAATGGCGCCATGCTCGGGAAGGACCCCTTCATCTACGGCGCGGCGGGCGTCTCGTTGAAGTTCTGAAATTTCGCTAGCGTCGGGGGGCAATTTTCTTCAACGTACCCCCCATGAGCAGCACCGGGGGCATCCCGCGCAAATGGACGGTCGCAGACTCCGCCGAGATCTACGGCGTGAAGTACTGGGGCAACAACTACTTTTCGATTAACGACTCCGGCAACGTCCAGGCGCACCCCGCCGGACCCGACAACGGACGCATCGATCTCAAGGAGCTCGTCGACGAGGTGGCGCGGCGCGGGATCGGGCTGCCGCTGCTCATACGTTTCTCCGACGTGCTCAAGAGCCGCATCGTCGAGCTCAACGAGACCTTCCGCGCCGCCATCGCAGAGCACGGCTACAAGGGGCAGTACAAGGGCGTCTACCCCATCAAGGTCAACCAGCACCGCTATGTCGTCGAGGAGATCGTCCAGTTCGGTCGGCCGTACCACTACGGGCTCGAGGCTGGGTCGAAGCCCGAGCTGCTGGCCGTCATGGCCATGCTCGACGACGAAGAGGCGCTCGTCATCTGCAACGGCTACAAGGACGAGGAGTACATCGAGACCGCGCTCATGCTCTCGAAGCTGGGCCGCACGGTCCTCATCGTCGTCGAGAAGTACTCCGAGCTGCAGCTCATCGCGGACGTCGCGAAGAAGATGGGCGTGCGGCCACGCATCGGCGTGCGCGTCAAGCTGGCGGCCAAGGGCTCGGGGCGGTGGGAGGCCTCGGGCGGCGATCGCTCGAAGTTTGGCTTGTCCACGCGCGAGGTCGTCGAGGCCATCAACTTCATGCGGGCCAACGACCTGCTCAATTGCTTCGAGCTGCTGCACTTCCACCTCGGCAGCCAGATCTCGGCGATCCGCGCCGTCAAGAACGCGCTGCGCGAGGCGGGGCGCTTCTACGTCGAGGTCGCGAAGCTGGGCGCGCCGCTCAAGTACTTCGACGCGGGCGGCGGGCTCGGCGTCGACTACGACGGCTCGCAGACGAACTTCGCGTCGTCGATGAACTACACGACGCAGGAGTACGCCAACGACATCGTGTTCTCTTTGCAGGAGATCTGCGACGCCGCAGGCGTGGCCCAGCCCACGATCGTCACCGAGTCGGGGCGTGCCATCGTCGCGCACCACTCGATGCTCGTCATGGACATCCTCGGCGTCGGTGAGTTCGACGTCGGCAAGGCGCCAGACAAGCTGGCACCGGACGCGAACCGTGTGTTGCGCAATCTCTTCGAGACGCACAAGGACATCTCGCGCAAGAACCTGCTCGAGACCTACCACGACTCGCTCGAGTACAAGGAGGAGGCGCTTCAGCTCTTCAACCTTGGCAACCTCTCGCTGCCGGAGCGCGTCGTCGCCGAGGACATCTTCTGGGCGGTGTGCCAGCGCATCCTCAAGACGCTGCGCGAGCTGCGCGAGATCCCGGAGGAGCTCGATGGCCTCGAGCGCGCGCTCTCGGACACCTACTTCTGCAACTTTTCGATGTTCCAGTCACTGCCCGACATTTGGGCCATCGACCAGC
>DATKFB010000048.1:0-5440 GCA_035544435.1 Polyangia bacterium | reverse complement strand
CGGCGTGCGAAGGCCGGAATTTCGTGCGCATCTCCTCGTAGTCGCCGCCGCGCTGGTCCCCGTTGCGCACCATGAGCGCGATGGGCGTGCCGAGCGTGAGACCGTCGTGGACGCCCGACAGGATCTCGACGCGGTCGGCCTCGCGCCGCTGCGTCGTGATGGCGCTCTGCCCGGGCCGCCGGCGATCGAGCTCGCGCTGGATGTCTTCGGCGGCGACGGGCAGGCGCGGCGGACACCCGTCGACGACGACGCCCACGGCCGAACCGTGCGACTCGCCGAAGGTCGTGACGCGAAACAGCGACCCGAAGGTGTTCCCAGCCATGGTGTCGTCGCCGGCGCCGTCAGCGGCCCGGCAACACCTCGACCATGCCGTGGTGGACGGACTCTCCCGCGAGCATGGCGACGCGGCCCGCGCCCTCCTCGAGCTGCAGGTAGAGGTCGCCTGCGGCGCGGTAGCGCCAGAGCATGACGCTGCCGCTCGAGCGCTCGGGCACGCGACCCTCGAGCGCGATCGTGGCGCGCGTCGCGACCCGCTGCACGTACGTGAGGTCGTGGTACGCAATGGCGGACGGCGGCGGGACAGACATCTCGAGATCGCGGATCTCGCGCAGCACAAGCAGGCGCTCCCCCGTCTCGGCGTGGGGCGGCTCGATCCAGAGCACGGCCTCGCCATCCACGGCGCGCGCGAGCTGCCAGCTCTCGGCGCCTGTTCCGTAAGAGACGATACCCTCGATGATGTAGTCGCGCCCGGCGTAGCCCACGACGTCGTGAATCTGAATTCTAATGCTCATGGAATGTGGGGCCAACCTTGACACGAAAACAGGGCGGCGATTATACGGGTCGCCATCCCCAGGACCAACGAGTAAACTGCCGCGCGCGCCACGGGCATCGACACTCCGCACCACACACCTGCACTGCATACTGGAACGTACGTGAAGCTCGACGTCATTCGCGTCATGGACGACGAGGGCCGGGTCGTCCACCCGGACCGGGAGCCCAAGCTCACGCGCGACGAGCTGCGGAAGCTCTTCCGCACGATCGTGCAGATCCGCATCCTCGACGAGCGCATGCTGCGCCTGCAGCGCCAGGGGCGCCTCGGCTTCTACCTGTCCTCGATCGGCGAGGAGGCGACGCACATCGGCGCCGCGCACGCGCTCCGCCCCACCGACTGGCTCTATCCCGCCTACCGAGAAGTGGGCGCCGCGCTCTACCGCGGCTACGACCTGCGCACGTTCATGTGCCAGATGTTCGGCAACGCCCTCGACCCCGTGAAGGGCCGCCAGATGCCCGTGCACCACAGCGTGCGCAAGCTGAACTTCGTGTCGATCAGCTCCCCCGTCGCGACGCAGATCCCCCACGCCGTCGGCACGGCCTGGGCCGCCAAGCTCTCGGGCAAGGATGACGTCGCGCTGGCCTTCTTCGGCGAGGGCGGCACCTCGACGCCCATCTTCCACACGAGCCTCAACCTCGCGGGCGTCATGAAGGCGCCGGCGATCTTCCTGTGCCGAAACAACGGCTGGGCGATCTCGGTGCCGCGCTCTGTGCAGACGGCGGCGCCGACCTTCGCGCAGAAAGCCATCGCCTACGGCATGCCGGGCGTACTCGTCGACGGCAACGACATCCTCGCCGTGATCCACGTCGTCGCCGAGGCCGCGGCGCGCGGGCGTCGCGGCGAGGGGCCCACACTCATCGAGGCGCGCACTTACCGACGGGGCGCGCACAGCTCGTCCGACGATCCGTCGGTCTACCGCGAGCCCGCCGAGCCGAAGGAGTGGGAACGCCGCGACCCGCTCGACCGCCTGCGCAAGTACATGCTCGCGCGCGGCGACGTCACGGCGGAGCTTGAGCAACACATGCGAGCCGAGATCAACCAGGAGATCAGCGACGCCCTCGCCTTCGCCGAGCACCAGGACCCGAAGCCGCAGCTGCGCACGATGTTCGAGGACGTTACGGCCCACATGGACTGGCGCCTGCGCGAGGAGGCCGCCGAGCTCGAGGCCGAGATCGCCAAGCACGGCCCCAAGGCCCCGGCCCACGGTTAGGGGGCGCCGTCCTCAAGACCTCAATCAAGATCCTTCCTGGCACAGGACGGTCGCGTAGACCGGCGTCTGCGTGACGACCTCGAATCCGAAGCCGCGATAGAGCGCGAGAGCGCCTTCGTTCGTCGCCGCGACCTCCAGGGTGACGGCGCCGGCCTCGAGGTCGGCGAGCAGGCGCAAGGCGCGGGCGAGGAGGAGCTCACCCAGCCCGCGGCCGCGGTACGCGGGGCGTCTTCCGAGGACGCGCACCTCGCCCTGCGTTCCTTGCGCCGACAAACGCACGAGGCCCGCGACGACATCGCCGTCGAGCAAGACATGCCAGCCCGGCGGCGAAAGGAATGCGCCCCGCCGAAACTCGGCAAGCGGCGGCAGCGTCGTGGACGGCGAACCGCGAAACATCTCGAGGAGCGCGGTGTGCACCTGCGGCACGAGCGCATCATCGAGAGGCGCCCAGCGCCACCCGGGCGGCAGGAGTGGCTCGCACGCATCCGCGGTGCCTAGCCTGCGCATGAGGATCACCTCGTAAGCGAAAACGTACCCCGCACCCTCCAGAACCTCGTCCAGGTCTTCGACGCAACTGGGCCGCGAGAGGTGCAACGCGCGGCGACCCGCGGAACGCGCGAAGAGCTTGGCGGGCGCGAGGACCTCGTGCGCGAAGACGTTGCTCTCGACCCTCCGGGCACCGAGGATCACGAGCTCGGCGGGTGCATGGCTCTCGGCGATCACGTCGACGACCGTCGCTACGAGCGCGAGCTCGCCTCGTGAGTTTGCGAGCACGATCGTTCCTTCGGGCGCGCTCGTGAGGTGCGTGAGCAACCGCAGCCGAGTCGGTCCATCGAGCTGCCCCACGGGATGGAGCGCGGCGAACGCCAGCGCCTCGTCGAGCGCGCGCCCAATCATGGGTGTCACGGCGATGCGCGAGATGGTACGAGCCATGCGCGCATGGTAGCGCGGCGACGTTGATCGAAACCCGTCGCGTTCTCACGTACACTGCCCCGCCCGATGTCGCTTCGTTCATGGGCCTTCTGCGCGCTCGTCGCCTCGGCGGGTTGCGCCACGAGCGCGGACTCGACGGAGCCTGCGCTCTGGACCAAGAGGCACCACGCGCGGCCGGCCGCGCAGATCGAAGACGCCGGCACGGCGGCGGCGTCCGAGAGCGCGACGGCGCCGCCGATCCCGGACGCCTCCACGGACGACGCTAAAGAGCCAGTCGTCGCCGCGTCGCCGCGCGAGCCTTTCGGCGACGTCGGCTTCAAGGAGGTCAACCAGAAGGACTGGCTCGCGGCCTTGCGCGAGAAGATCGCGCAGCAAGAGAAGGTGCCGCCCACGGATCTGCGCGTGTCGCCGGGTCTCTTGCGCGCGGCGTACGTTCGATCCCCGCCCGTCGTGCCGACGAAGGCGGGCCGGCGCGCGGCGCCGCGGCGCCACACCATCGTCGTGGTCGACAACCAGGGCCACCGCCTCGCCACGTTCCGCGCAGTCGCCGCGCGGCGCGGCGACGAGCCGCCCAAAGGCCTGCGCTTCCTGTCGGAGGAGCGCCTCGTCTACGAGGTCGTCGAGCCGCCGCCCGAGGCGGCGCAGCCGGGCAAACCCGCGCCGCGCAAACCTCCGCCCCGGCCTGCCGCGCGCGCCAAGAAGGCCAAGCCGGTACCGGCGCGCGCCGCCCTGCCGCCGTGGCCCCCCACGCGCACGTTCGTCATCCAGCCCATCACGCCCCGCGCGCGTCCCACCAAGTGCGTGGGCGTTCACTTCACGTTCACGCGCGACCACGATCACCTCGCGTTCCTCTCCGGCTCGCCGGAGTCCGGCTTCGTGGCCGTTGACGGCGCGCAGCTCTACCCGCGGCGCGGTCGCGCCGCCCTCGCGAGCGCGCCCGCCTGGTCGAAAGACGGGCACAGCCTCGCGTTCCTCGAGTCGCCCGCCGACAAACCGGCGCGCCTCGTGCTCGTGGCCGAGATCGACAACGCCACGGGCGACACGACCTGGGACCTGCCCCCCACCGCGAGCACTGACGGCGTCAATGTGTTCTGGGCCGGCTCGGGCAAGCTCGTCGTCGGCAAGACGCAGATGCGGCCCATCTTCTCGGCGTCGTTCACGAAGGAAAGCTCGGGACGCTGACCCTCAGCGCGCCCAGAGGCGCGCGAGGTCGAGCGTCACGGCGTCGAAGGGTGGCGCCTCGATCACCGTGTCGCCCTCGTGCGTCGCCGCGAGCCGCCAGCCGCCGTCGTCGAGGCGATAGACCTCGAGCGCTTCGGCGTGGGATCGGCGAGCCACACAATCCGATTCTGGCTCGCGCGTCGTGCGGCATCTTCTTCGCGCGATCGAGCGCGCCGGTGGACGGCGAAACCACCTCGCACAGCCAATCGGGCGCCAAATCGAAAAACGGCGCATCCGGGATCTCGGGCATGCGTTCTCGGCGCCAGCCGGCCAGGTCTGGGACCACGATCTGACGCACGATGTGCAGCTCGGGCTCGATCAGGGTGAGCCAGCCACCGGGACCGCCTTCGCGTTCGAACCCGAAAGGTCCACCGAGCCCGACCATGAGAGCGGAGGCCGCAACCGCGTGCGGAGCCGCGGGGCGCGGCGACGTGTAGAGCTCGTCGTCGACGATCTCCGCGACGAGGTGCTCGGGCACGGCGAGCAGATCCTCGTAGGTCGCGGGCTCCTTGCGCGGGAGCGCCGCGCCCCTAAGCATGCGCCGATCCCAGGGCCTGACAAGCGGCTCGATGTTGCGCGGGCATGCGCTTGTATCGCGCGCAGCAGGACGGCGTTGCGCGTCCGGCGGCCGCTTTCGGGCGCTTGATTTCCGGCGCGGGCTGGCGTAAGCCCAGGCACCCCAAGATGCCGGAAATGAACATCATCCAGGCGGTGAACGACGCCTTGCGCCTCGAGATGCGGCGCGACCCGCGCGTCGTCGTCCTGGGCGAGGACGTGGGCCGGTTCGGGGGTGTCTTTCGCGCCACGACGGGGCTGCAAGAAGAGTTCGGCGCCGAGCGCTGCATTGACACGCCGCTCGCCGAGTCCGGCATCATCGGGGCAGCGATCGGCATGGCGATGTACGGGATGCGGCCCGTGCCCGAGATCCAGTTCGCCGACTTCATCTACCCGGCCTACGACCAGATCGTCAGCGAGCTGGCGAAGATGCGCTACCGCTCGGGCGGCGAGTACCCCGCGCCCGTCGTCATCCGCACGCCCGTGGGCGGCGGCATCCGAGGGGGGCACTATCACTCGCAGTCGCCCGAGGCGCTCTTCACGCACGTGCCGGGCTTGCAGGTGGTCTGCCCGTCGAACCCCATCGACGCCAAGGGGCTGCTCACGAGCGCCATCCGCGGCGAAGACCCCGTGATCTTCATGGAGCCCAAGCGCGTCTACCGCGCCTCGAAGGCGGACGTGCCCGAGGG